>JAUXWS010000024.1 GCA_030685015.1 bacterium | reverse complement strand
TCTTTGCCTTGTTCCAATACCGGTTCAATCGCCGCATGAATCTGGTCTGCCTCATCACCGGCACTCTGCGCCTGGCAGCAAGATCGGCACAGCGACCCCTGAGGACCCTACGACTGGCTGATTCTCCTGCGTAATCGGGTTGGCTTAAGCTCAGGGTCATGCGTCGCATCAACTCTCTCCAGATTGTGTGTCGGTGGATGGTCCACCATGTTGTGTGCCGCGCCAGGACGCCCTGGTCCACCTTCCCGGCACGGCTTCACCGGCCTCGACCGGAGCGTTGACGAGTCGTGGAGTCGGCAAGGCTGTGTGGAGGTCGCCACCATCGGCGTGGTCCGTATACTAGGATGGGGGGAAGGGCAAATCAAGACCGGAATTGCCTTGGAAAGGTTTATGGCTTAACGGGAGAGGGCGGCCCGCCCATGGGCCAAAGCAAGAAGAGGTCCGCCATGCGCACGTCAATGGCTCTAATCATCACCTTGCTGCTGATCAAGACCAGCCGGGCTGAGGAGCCGCGGGAGCTGCAAGCCCGGGGTCGCCTGTCCTTTGAGGAGATCGACGAGTCCAGCGCCCTGGAGATCAGCCGCCGCCTCCCAGGGGTGTGGTGGACCTTGAATGACTCGGGGGACGAGGCCCGCCTCTTCGCCGTGGACAGCACGGGCGCCCTGATCCAGCCGGAGTGGGACAAGGAGTATCGAGGCCTACTGCTGCCCGGGGCCGTCAACATCGACTGGGAGGACCTGGCCCAGGACGACCGGGGCAACCTGATCATCGGAGCCTTCGGCAACAACGGCAACGCCCGGCGCGACCTGGCCGTCTACCTGCTGCCTGAACCCAACCCCCGCGCCGTCAACGCGGCGCGGCCCCTCAAACGCATTCCCTTCGCCTGGCCCGACCAGCGGGATTTCCCGCCCGCCGCCGCCAACTTCGACTGCGAGGCGGTCTTTTTCGCCCGCGGCGCGCTCCATTTCCTCACCAAGCACCGCGCCGACCGCCGCACGCGCCTCTACCGGCTGGATCCCTTCCCCTTTGAAAGCCTGCCGCCCGGGCAACCCTGGCACGCCGCCTTCCGCGAGGACCTCGTCCATCCGCTCACCCACCTGGGCACGGCCGAGGTGGGCGGCCTGCGCCCCGACATCCCGGGCCTGGTCACCGCCGCCGACGCCACGCCGGACGGCCGGTGGGTGGCCATCCTCACCTACACGGGCGTCTTCGTGGTGGACAACGGGGAGGCTTCCGCGGCGGACGGGACGGGGGACCTGCTGGCGGGGGAGTGGCGCTGGCTGCCCATCGCGGCGGGCCAGTGCGAGGGGATCGCCCTGGACGGCGAAAGCGTCTGGATCACCAACGAGCAGCGGGACATTTTCCGCGTGGAGTTTGGGGACCTGGTGCCCTTCCGGCCTTGATCAGGCCGAGGGATGCTGTGTCAAGCCGAGGCGAAAGGGGGCCGCGGTCCTCGCGCCAACCGCGGCCCCGTCCATTCCGACACGTTGATCAGAGCTTCCCGGCATGCGTGGCGAGATAATTGGCCACGTCGTGAGGGGTCTCCTTCATTCCGGCGTCCCCATGCTGCCAACCGGCAGGACACACTTCGCCGTGCTTCTGGTTGTAGGCGAGGGCATCCACCATGCGCAGCATTTCGTCGATGTTGCGGCCCAGGGGCAGGTCATTGATGACGGCGTGGCGCACCACCCCCTCCTCGTCGATAAGAAAGGAGGCCCGCAGTGCCCTGTGCCCGCCCACCGTCGTATCCTCCTCCGTCTCGGCCGTGATCACCGTGGCGGGCTCGGCGCCCACCAGCACGTCGTAGTCGCGGGCGATTCCTTTCGTCAGGTCTGCGATGAGCGGATACTTCACAGTGCCAATGCCGCCATGCTCGATGGCCGTGTTTTTCCAGGCCAGATGGCACCAGTGGCTGTCCACGGAGCAGCCCAGCACCTGCACGCCACGCTTCTCGAACTCGGCGAGGCGGTGGTCGAAGGCGAGCAGCTCGGTGGGGCAGACGAAGGTGAAGTCCAGGGGGTAGAAGAAGAGGACGACCTTCTTGCCCTTGTAGTCGGAGAGGCTGATCTCCTTCATCGTGTTGTCGGGCATGACGGCCGTGGCCTTGAAATGGGGGGCGGGCTTGGTCACCAGCATGTGGAACTCCTTGTGGTTATGGGGTTGATTCGCTTCTGATCAGACAGCGGGTACAGGTGCCGCGCAGATGGAAATCGATCTCGTCCAGACGGTGGCCCAGGACCTCGGCGCGTTGGCGCGCCTCCTCGGCCAGGTCCAAGTCCAGGTCCACCAGCGAGCCGCAGATGCGGCAATGCAGGTGTTGATGCGGCGCCAGCCGCCAGTCGTAATGGACGGGGCCCTCACCCGGGACGGCGCTGATCTCGCCCGCCTCCACCAGTTGATGGAGGTTGCGATAGACCGTGCCCAGGCTGACCCCCGCCATGTGATCGCGCACGGCGTCGTGGATGGACTGGGCCGTGGGATGGTCCAGGGCGCGGCTGCGCACCAGATCCAGGATCAGCTGACGTTGCCGGCTGTGTCGCATTTGCTCCACCCAATAACAGGAACGATTACTATTTATTTTAGTGCTCTTGGAATGGCAAGTGATAGTCCTTGAGAATGGAGATTGAAGCTCGAGAGACGTGCATTAGGGCTTGCTTAGGCCGAATCATGACGGTGAAAATGTATTATTGCACATGAAATTTGCTATTACTGAATAAACGTGATATCGGTGCCAGGTCGGTGCCAGGTCGGTGCCAGGTCGGTGCCAGGTCGGTGCCAGGTCGGTGCCAGGCCGGTGCCAGGTCGGTGCCAGGTCGGCCCTCATACCAGTCGATCCAGCATACTCTGGTCATACTCCCGCAGCTCGATGCCCATTTTGATGCGGCTGACCAAATCCGGATTGGCGATGAGGGCCCGCCCGAAAGCGGCGGCGTCAATCTCGTCGGCAGCCAGCGCGGACTCGGCACGGGCCGGGCTGAGGCCGCCCACCCCGACCACCTGACCGGGCCACCGGGCGCGGGTCGCCAGGTGAAGGGGGACCAAGGTGTCGTGATTGTGCAGTGGATGGGCGATGGGAAGGGCGGCGGCAGGCAGGAAGCCCTCATCATAACTGCCGTGGCTGGCATGGAGGAGGCGCAGGCCCGCTTCCCACAAGGTGTCCAGCAGCAGCGGCAGGGTCTCGGCCGGTCGCTGCCAGCCGGAGCCCGGCGTGCCCCAGCCTGGGGAGAAGCGCAGGAGGGTGCGGCCGGGACCTGTCTCCGCCAGAACGGTCCGCGTCACTTCCCCCGCCAGGCGGCAGCGCTGGTCGCCACCCCAGTCATCCGTGCGATGGTTCCACTTCAGGTTGATGAACTGGTCGATGAGATAGCCGTGGGCGCCGTGGATCTCCACCCCGTCGAAACCGGCCTCCAGCGCCCGGCCGGCCGCATCGCCGAAGAGGCGGACGACCTCCCGGATGCGCTCCTCGTCCATGGCCTCGGAGGGGCCGAAGGGGATGGGCGCGCCCGCCTCATCACGCAGCCGCGACACGGCTCCGGGCGGATGCAGGCCGGAGGGCGATTCGGGCGCCACCCCGCCGGTGGTGAGGGGATGGGCCACCGCCCCCACGTGCCAGAGCTGGCAGATGATGAGACCCTCGGCCTCGTGCACCGCCTCCGTCACCGGCCGCCAGGCCCGAACCTGGTCGTCGGTCCAGATCCCGGGCGCCCCGTTGTAGCCGTTGCCCCGCTCGCAGACCACCGTGCCCTCGCTGATGAGCAAGCCCACGCCATCGGCGGCGCGACGGGCATAGTAAGCCGCCACCTCCGCCGTGGGCAGGAAGCCTGGACAGCGGCAGCGGGTGCAGGGGGCCATCACGATGTGGTTGCGCAGGAGCAGGTCGCCCAGGCGCAGGGGAGCCAGCTGATGGCGAAAGGTCACGGGAGGTCCGCCTTTTCAATGGGGGCCGGTCGGGAATCGGCCGACGAGCCTGTCAATCCGTTCACAATCAACGCCTGATTTGCTTCCTTGCCCGACCCGAAACCCGGAGGCAACATGTTCATCACGCGAGAGGAAGTGCTGGATTACCTGCACGACCACCAGATCCAGATGGTGGACCTCAAGTTCGTCAATCTTTTCGGCGGCTGGCATCACATCACCCTGCCCGCCTCCCACGTCAACTCGGACACTTTCGAGCGCGGCATCGCCTTCGACGGCTCCTCCACGCCCGGCTTCAAGACGACCGAGGCGGGCGACATGGTGCTGCTGCCCGACCCGCGCACGGCCTACCACGACCCCTTCTGGGACGTGCCCACCCTCAGCCTCTTCTGCAGCATCGCCGAGGCCGACACGCGCCAACCCTTCAGCCGGGATCCGCGCAGCATCGCCGGCCGCGCCGAGCAGTACCTGCAGGAATGCGGCATCGCCACGCACAGCAAGTGGGGACCGGAGTTCGAGTTCTACATCTTCGACTCCATCAACTACCGCAACGTGGAGCACGAGGCCGGCTACTCCATCGACAGCGATGAGGCGGGCTGGAATTCCATGATGCCCGGCCGCAACCAGGGACACCGCATGGGCGCCCACGCCGGCTACCACGCGGCGCCGCCCATGGATCGCAGCTACAACCTGCGCAGCGAGATGGTGCGCCTGCTGGAGGCGGCGGACATCCCCGTCAACTACCACCATCACGAGGTGGGCGGTCCCGGCCAGAACGAGATCGAGATCATCCTGGACACCCTGCGCCGCGCCGCCGACAAGGCGATGTGGACCAAGTACGTCATCCGCATGGTGGCCAAGCTGCACGGCAAGACGGCCACCTTCATGCCCAAGCCCCTCTACAACGTGGCGGGCAGCGGCATGCACTTCCACCAGCATCTCTTCCGCGGCGAGGAGCCGCTCTTTTACAAGAAAGGCGGCTACGCCGACCTGTCGGACACGGCGCTGCATTACATCGGCGGCCTGCTTCACCACGGTCCCGCCCTCCTGGCCCTGACCAACCCCAGCACCAATTCCTACAAGCGCCTGGTGCCGGGCTTCGAGGCGCCGGTCAAGGCCTTCTTCAGCCTGGGCAACCGCAGCGCGGCGATCCGCATCCTCAAGTACGCCACCGAGCCCATGGAGAAGCGCATCGAGTTCCGCCCGCCGGATGCCAGCTGCAACATCTACCTGGCCATGGCCGCCCAGTTGATGGCGGGCATCGACGGCATCCAACGCCGCCTGGATCCGCGGGAGATGGGATTCGGCCCCTTCGACCTCAACGTGTTCAACCTGCCGCCGGCGGAGCGCGACCGCATCGCCAACCTGCCCACCAGCCTGGAGGAGGCCCTGGCGGCGCTCGAGCGGGACCAAGACTTCCTGCTGGAGGGTGGCGTGTTCACGGCCGACCTGCTGGAGACCTGGATCTCCCGGAAGCGCGACGAGGCGGCCCAGCTGCGTCGACGGCCCCATCCCTTCGAGATGGAGCTGTACTACGATGTGTAGATGAGTTGGTCCTCATCGGTTGACGAGGCAGTCTGAAAGAAGCGTGGGCCATCCGGCCCACGCCCGCTCTCCGGCAGAAGCCAGTGTCATGTCCCACACCCCCCCGTTCTTGTGGGCCACGCCGGAGGGAGCGCCTTGCTCCTCTGCGGCGATGGTGGAACATTGGCAGCACGGAATCATGCAAACGGAAAGGACCCCTCCATGAATGCGCACAACTTGTTGAAGGCGGAGATTGAAGACGCCTATGCCGTCACCCTGCGTCTGCTGGACCTGGTGGGTGACGACGAGCTGGGCTGGAAGCCCGCCACCGGATCCAACTGGATGACGGTCGGCCAGCTCCTCCACCACCTCACCTCCGCCTGCGGCTGCGGCTTCAAGGGCTTCGTGACGGGAGACTGGGGCCTGCCGCCCGACATGGACATGAGCCAGATGAGCGAGGAGGAGATGATGCCGCCCGCCGAGAAGCTGCCGGCCGCGGGCAGCGTGGCGGAGGCGCGCCGGCTCATCGAGGCGGACCGCGCCTTGGCCCTGGAGATCCTGGCCACGGTGGGCGAGGAGGAGCTGGAGACGCGGCCGGCGCCCGCCCCCTGGGACCAGTCCACCATGAATCTGGGCCGCCGCCTGCTGCAGATGGTGCAGCACCTGACCCAGCACAAGGGCCAGCTCTTCTACTATTTGAAGCTGCAGGGCAAGGCGGTCAACACCATGCACCTCTGGGCATGAGCAGCCGCGGCGGGAGGCCCGCGCCCCCGCGAGGGCGCGGGTCCCTGTCGTGAAAGGAAGGGATGATTCCCGCACCACCTGCGCGCCCCCTGGGCGAGGAAATCGCCTCCGCCATCATCCACGGCGTCGGCCTGGTGCTGGCCATGGTGGGCCTGGGCGTGCTCACCGCCTTCGCCGCCACGCACGGCACGGCCTGGCTCATGGTGGCCTGCAGCATCTACGGGGCCACCCTGATCCTGCTCTTCGCCGCCTCCACCGCTTATCACGCCGTCACCCAGGTCCGGGTCCGGGCTGTGCTGCGCGTGATCGACCACAGCGCCATCTACCTGCTCATCGCAGGGACCTACACGCCCTTCACCCTCGTCAAGCTGCACGGACCCTGGGGCTGGAGCCTCTTTGGCGCCGTGTGGGGCCTGGCCCTGGCCGGCATCATCCTGCAAAGCCGGCTGCTGCGGGCCCGTCAGGTCTTTTCCCTGGGCATCTACCTGCTGATGGGCTGGGCCGTGCTGGTGGCGGCCGTGCCATTGTGGCGGGCCCTGGACGCCGGGGGCCTGCTGCTCTTGGCCGCGGGTGGGTTGTCCTACACCCTGGGCTGCGTCTTCTATGCCTGGAAGAGCCTGCCCTGGGGCCACGCCGTCTGGCATCTTTTCGTGTTGGCGGGCAGCGCCTTCCATTATTTCGCCATCCTCTTCCATGTCATTCCGCTGGCCGGTTAAGGAGGATGGATGGACCATGACCAGCTTTTCACCCTGATCAGCGTCCTGGGCGTCGCCGTGTTCGCCGCCTCGGGCGCCCTGGCGGCGGGACGCCAACGCTTCGACCTGATCGGCGCCGCCTTCCTGGCCGGTGTGACGGCGCTGGGGGGCGGCACCTTGCGCGACCTGCTGCTCGACATCCACCCCGTCTTCTGGGTGCGGCAGCCGGTCATCCTCTGGAGCACGATCATCGCCGCCGCGCTGGCCCTCGTCACCGTGCGCTTCCTGCGCCCGCCCTGGAAGGCCCTGCTGGTGGCCGACGCCCTGGGCCTGGCCTTCTTCAGCATCGTGGGCGTCCAGGTGGCGGAAAGCGCCGGCGAGGGCGGCCTCGTGGCGGTGGTGATGGGTCTGCTGACCGGGGTGGCGGGCGGCGTGCTGCGCGACATGATGTCGGGGGAGGTGCCCCTGCTCTTCCGGCCCAGCGAAACACTTTACGCCACGGCCAGCCTGGCCGGCATCTCCTGCTACCTGTTGGCCCAGCCCGCCGGTCTTGCCCGGGGCTGGGCCGCCCTGGCCGGCATGGTGGTCATCCTGGCCCTGCGCCTGACGGCCATCGTCCGCGGCCTGCGCCTGCCGGCGCTGGAGGTGCCGCCACCCCCCGAGGAGTCCGCCCGATGAAAAGCGCCCCGGCACGCTGGCGACCTGGTCCCCTGGGCGCCCTGGTGGACGAGTTGGAACGCGCCGTCCTCCATCTGGACTCCCTGCTCGAGGCCCTGGACGAGGAGGCGCTGGCCCGTCCGCGGACCCTGCCCGGCGCCGCGGGCCTGACCCTGCGCGAAGTGTTGGAGCACGTCCTCTATTCCGGCCACGTCTATGACGACCTGCTTCGCACCGCCTTCGGGGCGGCCGCCCCGCCGGACCCGCCCGCGCGGGACCTGCCCGGGCAGGACCTGACCGCCCTGCGCCGGCGGCTGCGCGCCCTGCCGACCGGCACCTGGTCCCTTCTGGCGGACAAGGCGGACTGGTCGGAGGAGGAGATCGCGGCGCTGCGCATCCGCGCCGGTTGGGGTGTGGACTACGACCTGGAACAGCTGCTGGAGCACGCTGTCGTCCACGTCTGGCGGCACGCCCGGCAGGTGGAGCGCCTGTTGGCGGCGGATGCGCCGGCCTGGATCGAGGCCCTGGCCGCACCACGCGCGGGGGGAGTCGGCAACGTGCGGGGGGAGGGCGCCACCGAGGCCTATTTCGCCAGCGCGGAATGGTACGACCGGCTTTACTCCTTCAAGGACTACGCCGGCGAGGCGGCCCATCTGGTGGAAGTGGTCGATGAGCGATGGCCGGAGGCCCGCACCCTGCTGGACGTGGCCTGCGGCACGGGCCGCCACCTGGAGCATCTGCGGGGCCGCTTCGCCTGCGAGGGCCTCGACCTGAGCCCGGGCCAGCTGGCGGAAGCCCGCCGCCACCTGCCGGACCTGCCCCTCCATCTGGGCGACATGCGCGACTTCCGCCTGGGCCGCGCCTACGATGTGGTCTGCTGCCTGTTCAGCGCCATCGGCTACATGACCACCCTGCCCGACCTGGGGCGGGCCTGCGCCGCCATGGCCCGGCACGTCCAGCCCGGGGGACTGCTGTTGGTGGAACCTTGGTTGGCGCCGGAGACTTGGCGGCCCGGCACCGTCCATGGCCTCTTCATCGACGAGCCGGAGCTGAAGATCGCCCGGCTCGGCACCAGCCTGGTGCGCGGCCGCCTTTCCGTGCTCGACCTGCACCATCTGGTGGGCACGCCGGAGAGCACGCGCCATTTCGTCGAGCACCACGAGCTGCTGCTGGCCACCCGCTCCGAGCTGCGCGCCGCCCTGGAGGCCGTCGGCCTGTCGGCGGAGTACGACGAGACGGGTCTGGGCGGGCGCGGCTTGTGGATCGCCCGGAAACCGGGCTGATCGTTGAAGATCCTGGCCGTTGCCGGTGATTGCCTCTGCTTGTGCTGACCTGGATGTGCCCCGCGCCCTTGCCACCTTGCCGCCGTCCCATGGAGCACTGTGGGAGCTTGATCCGCAACCCGCCCGCATCGGTCCCTCCCTGGCGCGGCCTGCGTGGCGGCCGGGGGCGGGAGGCTGGGCACATCAAGGGGGATCGCGCCGCATGGAGCTGAACGAGTCCGACCGGGCCTGGTTGGCGGCTCTGCCCAAAGTGGAGCTGCACCTTCACCTGGAAGGAGCCATCCCCTGCCCACGCTGTGGTCGCTGGTGGAAAAGTACGGGCGACCCGGCCACGCGCCGTCCCCGCAGATCCGACACCGTCAAGCGGACGGGTCTGGTTTCCCCCAGCGTGAAGCGGATCGTCGCGGCCGGATTGAAGGGGTTCGGGTGGTTCTGACGCAGCACATGGAACTGGGCCGGCTCCCCCGCGTCCATCGGCTCACCAGTCGTTCAACGGCCGTCGCACCCATGTTCCGGTTCGCTGCCTCAAGATCTTTCCCCGACAAAAGGCAAACAAAGGCCCACGCGACCAGCTGCGTGGGCCTTTGCTGGATTGGCCTTGCCTCAGGGCATTTCGGGGAAATTGGTGGTGTTTGCCAACGCGGCATACAAGTCCTGCAGATCCGACGTGGCCGTCACCAAGCCCGGCGCCATGCCCGTTCCGGGCTCACCGAACTTGATCTTGAACCAAGCCTCATAAGGCTTGGTGCGGATGAAGCGGCCCACGCTGATGCCACCAATGGGCAATTGGGTGCCGTCGATGCCGTGACATACCGCACAGGCGCTGGCGTAGAGGGTCTGCCCGTTACTCTCGTTGCCCAGCGCGCCAATATTGGTGTAGGTCAAGGTGGGGGACACCAGAACGGCCGGATTGACCGAATAGTCCCAACGCATAGCCGGGCCTGACACGGCCAAGTCGTACAAGTCGCTGGGATTGACCCATTCCTCCCGCATGAACTTGACCAAATCCCAGATCTGGTCTTCGCTCAAAAAGTCAGCGTAGTCGGGATGCGTGTTGTCCACGGCATCAATATCCCGCGCGCCCGCATGGCTGACCAAGTTGTATAGCTCCTGGTAGCTTTCTGCGTACACCGCGCTGCGCAGGTTCACGGCGGCCACGTCCGGCCGTCCAAGGTTGCCCGTGCTCTGGCCGGTGCGGTTTGCGTAGGATCCCGCGCTGCCCAAGCCGTCCCAGGCATGGCACGACTTGCAGCGATAGAACTCACTGCTGGCCGCGGTGGAGGGCGCGGTCCCGCTGCCGCCGCCGTCAATCGTCCACCATTTCGAGAAGGCTGCACCACCCGTGATCCCGTCCGCATCGACATAAGCCTGCGGCACTGGACCCGGCCAGTCCGTTCCATCCTCGCCAGCCGGGCCCTGCGGTCCCATTGGCCCTTGCGGCCCCTGTGGCCCGGTGGCCCCATCTTCGCCAGAACAACCGATGAACGCCGCAGCGACCAGTGCCATCACGATATGCGATCTCATGACTCCCTCCCTTGATGAATTGTTTGGTCAATCGTAGTTCATTCCTGGCAAAGGAGGACATCTGGCGCCGCGGTCATGTCCTTCTCCGACCATTGAATGACATCCCTTTGTGCTGACCTGGATGTGCCCCGCGCCCTTGCCACCTTGCCGCCGTCCCATGGAGCACAGTGGGAGCTTGATCCGCAACCCGCCCGCATCGGTCCTTCCCTGGCGCGGCCTGCGTGGCGGCCGGGGGCGGGAGGCTGGGCACATCAAGGGGATCGCGCCGCATGGAGCTGAACGAGTCCGACCGGGCCTGGCTGGCGGCCCTGCCCAAAGTGGAGCTACACCTTCACCTGGAAGGGGCCATCCCCCTGCCCACGCTGTGGACCTTGGCGGAGAAGTACGGCGGCGACCCGGCCACGCCCAGCCTGGAAGCCCTCCAGGCCCGTTTCGCCTACCGGGACTTCGCCCATTTCATCGACACCTGGGTCTGGAAGAACCGCTTCCTGCGGGAGGCGGAGGACTTCACGCTGGTCGCCGAGGCCGTCGCCCGCCACCTGTCCGCCCAGGGCCACGTGTACGTGGAAGCCTTCTGTTCACCGCCGGACTTCGCCGCCTCCGGGTTGGAGCCGCAGGAGATCCTGGGCGCCCTCCGCCGCGGCCTGGACCGCGTGCCGCAGCTGCGCGTGGCTCTCGTGCCGGACCTGGTGCGGGACTTCGGTCCCCGTCGCGCCGCCCGCACCCTGGCCCAGGTGGCGGAATGCGCGGATCTGGGCGTGATCGGCATCGGGCTGGGGGGCAGCGAGGCGGACTTCCCCCCCGCCTTGTTCACGGAGATCTTTGCCGAGGCCCGCCGGCGCGGCCTGCGCACCAGTTGCCACGCCGGGGAGGCGGCCGGGGCGGACAGCGTGCGGCAGGCCCTTGAACTTCTGCAGGTGGACCGCATCGGCCATGCCACGCGCGCGGTGGAGGACCGGGGCCTGGTGGACGAACTGGTGCGGCGTGGCACGGGCTTGGAGCTGTGCCCCTTGTCCAACGTGCGGACCGGCGTCATCCCCTCGCTGGCGGAGCATCCCATCCGCCGCTACCTGGAGCTGGGGGCGCGCCTGTCCGTCAACACCGACGATCCCGCCATGTTCCACACCAGTCTGGCCGGTGAATATGGCGCCCTGATGGAGCTGTTCCGCCTGGATCGCGCCGCCATCCGCGCCCTGGTGGAATCGGCCATCGCCATCAGCTGGCTGCCCGATGCGGAGCAGGCCCTCCTGCGGACCCGCTGCCTTGGGCCGGACCGGCCTGCCGGGGCGGCGTCCCCTTTGGATTGATCGGCCGAAGTGCCGATAAGTCATTGAACGACAAGGATGGCCTCCGATGGAAAGGCCATCAACCACCAGTGGAAGGCTCATGTTCGGCACCCTGGGCCGCGCCGGCCGCATCGGCGTCATCTACGCCCTCTTCGGGTCGCTCTGGATCATCCTCAGCGACCGGGTGCTGCTCTGGCTGGTGGTTGACACCCATCACTACTCCTGGCTGCAGACCTGGAAGGGCTGGTTCTACGTCGCCATCACCGCCCTGCTGGTGACCGCCATGGTCCGCCGCGACCTCCAGCGCCAGGAGAAGCTGCTGCAGCGAGCCCTGGAAGGCGAGGGACGCCTGCGCGCCATTTTTGACACGGTAGGCGACGCCATTTTCGTCCATGACCCGGAAACGGGCGAGATCCTGGATGTGAGCGCCGGCATCCGGGACTGGGGCTATGAACCTGAGGAGCTGCGGGGCGTGGGCGTGGCGCGGATCAGCGCCAATCTTCCCCCCTGGAGTGAGAATGCGGCCCTGAGCTGGATCCAGCGGGCCGCCGCCGGGGAACAGCCCACCTTCCACTGGCTGGCGCGGCGCAAGGACGGCAGTGTGTTCTGGGCGGAAGTCAACCTGCGCCGGGTGGACTTGTCGGGTCGGCCCGTGGTGCTGGCCCTGGCCCAGGATGTCAGCGAGCGCAAGGTGGCCGAGGCCGCCCTCCGGGCCAGCGAAGAGCGCTTCTCCAAAGCCTTCCACGCCCGCGGCGTGGCCATGAGCATCTCCGACCGGCAGGGACGCCAGTTGCACGTCAATGACGCCCTCTGCGAGCTGCTCGGCCGATCCCGTCTGGAGATCATGGGCCGCACCACCACGGAAATGGGCGTCCTCATCCCCGAGGAGTTCCAGCGTCTGCAGGGCGTGCTGGGGAGCGAACACCGCCTGGACGGACAGGAATTGCTCCTGCATCGGCCGGACGGCGGTCTGCGCCACGCCCTCTGCACCACCGAATCCATCGAGTTGGACGGCGAGCCCTGCTGGTTGAGCGTCATGACGGACATCACCGCTCTGCGCGTCGCCGAGGAGGCCCGGCGCCTGGGTGACCAGCGCCTGCGCAGCGTGACGGAGAACGCCCCCGCCTTCATCGCCGAGCTGGACCATGAAGGCCGTTTCATCTTCCTGAGCCGCCTGCAGCCGGGTTTTCGCATGGAGGAAGTGCTGGGCCGTCCTTTCGACCTGTGGGTCCCGGTCGAGCAAAGGCCGATCCTGTGGCAGGCCTTCGGCGAGGTGGTGGCAACGGGCGAGCCGCGGGACTACGAATTGGAGGGAGCGGGCAGCCCTGATTCCCTCGTCTGGTATGCCACCCGCCTGGCCCCGGTCCTGGAGGATGGCCGGGTGGTCCGGGTCGTCTCCATCTCCCAGGACATCACGGCCCGCCGGCGCGCCGAGGACGCCCTGCGCGAGAGCGAGGCCCGCTTCCGCGGGCTCTTCGAGCAGGCCTCGGTGGGCGTCGTCCTCTTCCACGCCCTGGAGCAGCGGCTTAAATGGGCCAATCCCCGTTTCTGCGAACTGGTGGGATACTCCTGGGCCGAGCTGGAGCGCCTGGACCACCAGCGCCTGCTGGTGCCGGAAGAGAAACCCGCGTTGCAGGAGAGCGTGGAGCGGGTGCTGGCCGGCCAGGCCAGCGAGATCACGGCGACCCTGCGTCTTGCCCGCAAGGACGGCCGCCTGGTCTGGGTGGAGGTGACGGTGTCCTCCCTGGGCGTCCCGGATGGGGAAGGGGGGCTGCACATCGCCGTCGTCCACGACATCACCTCCCGTCGGCAGGCGGAGCAGGCCCTGCGCGAGAGCGAGGAGCGCTACCGCCTCCTCTTCGACGCCAATCCGCATCCCATGTGGGTCTTCGACCGGGACAGCCTGGCCTTCCTTGCCGTCAACGACGCGGCGGTGGCCGCCTATGGCTGGAGCCGCAACGAGTTCCTGGGCATGCGCATCACGGACATCCGCCCACCGGAGGACGTGTCCCGCCTGCTCGAGAGCGTGGCCCGCGGCTCCTCCGGCCTGGATGACGCCGGCGTGTGGCGCCATTTGCGCAAGGACGGGAGCTTGCTTCTGGCCGAGATTTCCTCGCACCCGCTCGAGTTCGCCCTGCACCGCGCCGTCCTCGTGCTGGCGCTGGACGTGAGCGGCAGGATCAAGGCCGAGCAGGAGCTGCGCGAGAACGAGGCCCGCCTGCGCCTGGCCCTGGCCGCTTCCCGCCAAGGGCTCTTCGACCTCGACCTGCGCAGCGGCGAGGCGGTCGTCACGCCGGAGTACGCGCAGATGCTGGGATACGAGGCGGACGACACGCATTGGACGGCGGAGCGCTGGCGCGGGCTGATCCACCCGGAAGATCGCGCAGAGGCCGAGCGCGTGCTGGGCGAGTACCCGGCCGGTGTCCGGACGGACCACCGTCTGGTCCTGCGCATGCGGACGAGGGAAGGGGCCTGGAAGCGCATCCTGTCCCTGGGCCGCCTGATGGAGCACGACGAGGCGGGCCGGCCCCTGCGCCTGCTGGGAACACACACCGAACTGGGTGGTCCCGCGAAGAGCGGGGAGCTTGAACCATGAGCGGGAGTGACATGGCAGCCGTCCACCAGGGCATTCTCGAAGGCCTGGCGGAGGCGGTCTACATCCAGGACACCAGCGGCCGCTTCCTCTATGTCAACCGCGCCGCCGAGGAGATGTACGGCCTGCCGCGGGAACGGATCATCGGCGCCATGCCGGAACTGCTGGCCGCGCCCGGCCGCAACGACCTGGCGGGTCTCGGTCCCCTGCTGGCCGCCGCCCTGGCGGGACAGGCCCAGCGCTTCGAGTTCTGGGGTCGCCGCGCCGACGGGTCCATCTTCCCCAAGGATGTCAGCCTCTCGGCGGCTTTCTGGGAGGACCGGCCGGTGGTGGTGGCCGTGGCGCGCGACATCAGTGGCCGCAAAGCCGCCGAGGACGCCTTGCGCCGCAGCGAGGAGCGGCTGGGCAGCATCTTCCGCGCGGCGCCGGTGGGAATCGGGCTGACGCGGGAGCGGGTGATCCTCGAGGCCAACGAGACGCTCTGCCGCATGGTCGGCTACAAACGGCACGAGCTGCTGGGACAGGGCGCGCGCCTCCTCTATCCGACGGAGGATGCTTACGAGGAGGTGGGGCGCGAGAAGTACCGCCAGATCGAGCAGTGCGGCACCGGCACGGTGGAGACCATCTGGCGGCGAAAGGACGGCTCGCTCATCCACATCCTGCTCAACAGCACGCCGGCCAACGCGCGCCATCCCGAGCAGGGTGTCACCTTCGTGGCGCTGGACATCAGCGCCCGGCGCCAGGCCGAGGAATCCCTCCGCCGCAGCGAGCACTTCATGCGCGCCGTGCTGGAAAGCTCCCCGCTGGGCATCAGCGTGCGCAGCGGGGATGGGCGGCTCATCTCGGCCAACGACGCCTGGCGACGCATCTGGGCCATTCCGGCCGAGGACGTGCTGGAGGACATGGCGCGTCCGCGCCAGGACCTGCGCCTGGACGAGCGGGACGACTACAGCCTGCCCTGGTGGGAGGAGATCCGGCGCGTCTATCGCGAGGGAGGCCGCCTGGCCATCCCGGAAATGCGCACGCGGGGCCGCCGCCCCGGTTCGGCGGAGTGGATCTCCCAGCACTTCTATGCCATCCCCGATGAGGCGGGGGCGGTGGACCGCATCGTCGTCATCACCCAGGACATCAGCGAACGGAAGCGGGCCGAGGAGGCCCTGCGCGACAGCGAGCGCCGCCTGGCCGACGCCGTCGCCATGGCGCGCCTGGGCCACTGGGAGTACGATCCCGCCGGTGACCGCTTCGCCTTCAACGACCAGTTCTACACCGTGCTGCGCACCACGGCGGAGGCCCAGGGCGGCTACTCGATGCCTCTCGTCGATTACCAGCACCGCTTCCACCATCCGGACGAGAGCGACGCGGTGGAGCGGGAGCATTTCCAGGCCCAGGCGGCCAGTCAGCCGGATTTCACCCATCAGGTGGAGCAGCGGGTGCGTTTCGGGGACGGCACGGAGGGCTGGATCAGCGTGCGCACCTTCCTGCGCCGGGACAGCGCCGGACGCACCATCGGCACCTACGGCATCATCCAGGACGTGACCGAGCGCCGCCTGGCCGTGGAGCAGCTGCGCGAGACCTCGCGCATGCTGGAGGAGGCGCAGCGGCAGGCCCGCATCGGTTCCTACTCGCTGGACCTG
>JAUXWS010000023.1 GCA_030685015.1 bacterium | reverse complement strand
TCGTGCAGGATGGGGCCAAAGGTGTGCAGGAGCTTGGGCGTCAGCCCATCCTCGCGCTCGGGCGTGGCGGTCAGCGCCAAGCGCCAAGCGGCCGGGCAGGCGGCCACCACCCGGTCGAAGGTGCTGGCCGGCGCATGATGCCCCTCGTCCAGGATGAGGCAACCGAACCCAGCCAGGTGCCGGCCCAGGGCCTCTGTCGGCATCCTGGTCAGGGTCTGGACGGTGGCCACCTGGATGGGCGCGGCCTTCCCCGGCACCACGCCCAGGTGCTCCTCCAGCTCCTCCTCCCACTGCTCCTTCAGGTCCAGCGTGTGGACCAGGACCAACGTGCGCTGCCTGATCTCCACCAGCGCAGCCATGGCGGCCATGGTCTTCCCGCCGCCTGCGGGGATCACCACCACGCCCTGGGTCTTGGCGACCATGGCCTCCTTGGCCGCCAACTGGTAGGGCCGCAGCTGGGTGCGCAGGGCGGGCAGCGTGCTGGGCGCCAGGGGGGCCCGGCCGCGCCGGTCCTCCACGCCCGGCCAAGGTTGCAGGTGCTCTCGCAGAAGGCCCACCGCCCCCCGCGGCGCGCACCACCGGCCCCGCTCGTCCACGTGGAAGCCATCCAGGCACTTGGGGACCAGCTGCCAGACGCCGTCCACCTTCTCGCGCGGGGTCTGCTTGCCCCGGGCCTTGGCTTGCTGATAGGCGGGGTTCGGGTAGGACAGCGCTTTCTCCAGCAGTTCGCGCGTGCGGGGCGCAAGGTCCCGCACTGGAATCCGGATCAGGCTGTCCACCAGGATGGGCGCGCTCATGGGCGGGCCTCAGCTCGCGCCCACTCGCCAACCTTATTGACGAAGCAGGCCTTGCAGATGTGGGTAGCGGCATTGCACTGCAGATCCACTCTGTGCGACAAGAACAATGAGTAAACGACGTCCGTGCCGTAGCCGCCAAGGTGGATCCTAGTCGGCCCCTTGTACGGATCGCACTCCTTTCCGCACACATCACACTTGATAGTTACTGTAGTCGTTGTTGTGGCACTCATGCGAAGGGATCCTCCGGGTCGGCCAGGAAGGAGCCGATGGCCGCCACCTCGCGGCTGATCATCCCGCCGGGAATGGCCTTGAGGAACTGGCGGCCGTACTGCTTCGATTCCACCCGGCCATCCAGGAGCAGCACCACGCCGCGGTCATCGTGCCGGCGGATGAGCCGGCCGAAGATCTGGCGCCAGGTGATGAGGGCCGTGGGCAGGCTGTGCAGGCGGAACCATCCCTTCGGATCATGCTCGGCGATGTAGTCCATCACCGGGTCGGTGGGTGATGGGAAAGGCAGGCGGTCCAGGGCCACCAGGGACAGGGCCTCGCCCGGCACGTCCACGCCCTGGAAGAAGGTCCGCGTGGCGAAGAGCACGCTGGTGACATCCTCCCGGAATCGCTGGATGAGCCGCGTGGACGGCGCTTCTCCCTGGCGGTGGCAGGCGAATCCCAGGTACTCGAAGTCGCGCGCCAGCAGATTGTAGGCGTCTTTCAGCGCTTGGCTGGACGTGAAGAGAAGGAGGGCCCGGCCGCCGCTGGCCTTCACGGCCTCGTATAGGTGGTCGTGGACCTTTTCCCGAAACTCTTTGTCGTTGGGATCCGGCAGCCCATCCGGCACGACCAGGAGCGCCGAGCGGCTGAAGTCAAAGGGGCTGGGCAGCGCCACCTGCCGGGTGCCGGCGTCCAGGCCGATGCGCTCGCGGATGAAGGTGAAGTTCCCATGGGTGGTGGTCAGCGTGGCGCTGGTGGCGATGACGGGCACCCAGGGAAGCAGGTGCCGCTGCAGGAAGGAGGCGATGGAGACGGGCTTGCCCTTCAGCCGCCAGCTCTCGCCGGCGGCGCCGTCCTGGCGCTCCACCCAGTAGACCCACTCAGGGCGCTCCTGCCAGATGAGGGCCTTCACGCGATCGGCCAGCTGGCGACACTGCTCCTTCTGCCGCTCCAGCTGGGCGTATTCCTTGGACTCCTCCTCGTACTGGGCCTGCAAGGCGCGCAGTTCCAGGTACACGCGGCGCAGGGCCTCCAGGATGGGTTCCTCATTGATCAGGCCAGGGAGCATGATGCGGTTGGATCCCTGGGCGCCGTGCTTGAAGGCCATGATCTTGATGGATCGCGACAGGTCCTCGGCCACCCGGTCCAGGGCCTCGTAGCCGGCGCGGGACAGATGCCGCTTGAAGCCGCGGAAGCTCCAGCGGCCGATCTCCTCGCCGGCGAAGTCGCTGCCGATGTCGGGCAGCTCGTGGGCCTCGTCGCAGACGAGGACGTCGAAGTGCGGCAGGACGCCGGCCTGGCCGGCCGTGGCCTCCTGGACTTTCAAATGGGCGAAGAGCAGGTGGTAGTTGCAGACCACCACCTGGGCGCCCTCGGCTTCCAGCATGGCGGTCTTGTGGTAGCAGTTGAGACGACAGCCGGCGCATTCGCTGGTGTCGCCGATGGCGAAGTGGCGCCACACGCGGGGCGACACCTTGAAGGGCAGCTCGCTGGAGTCGCCGGAGCCGGTACGCATGGCCCAGTCGAGGACCTGGTCAAACTCGTTCCGGTCGGCGTCCTGGATCGCGCCGCTGAAGAGCCGGCTGTTCAGCTCATCCAGCTTGTCCTGACAGACGAAATGTCCACGCCCTTTCAGCAGGCAGAACCGAAAAGGCACGGGCAGCACGCCCTGCAGGAAGGGCAGGTCCTTCTGGGTGAGCTGCTCCTGCAGGGCGATGTTGGCCGTGGCGATGAGCACGCGCTGCCCCGTGGCCAGGGCGTGCTGGATGGCGGGGACGGAATAGCCGATCGACTTCCCGACTCCGCAGGGCGCTTCGATCAGAAGGCTGCGCCCATCCACTAGCGCGGAATCAACCTCTCTGGCCATGGTGAGCTGGCTGTCGCGCAGGACGAAGCCGGGGAGCTTCTGGGCAAGCAGACCGCCTGGCCCGAAGACCTCCTCGGCCGTGAGGATGGGGATCTGCGGCTCCGGGTCGCCCGGCAGGCAGAGCAGATCCTCGGGCAAGACCGGCCAGGCCGGTGGGTCCATTTCGGGCATGTGGTGCTCGCGCTAGAGATGGAAGAAGAGCCCGGCCGGCCGCGGGAGA
>JAUXWS010000022.1 GCA_030685015.1 bacterium | reverse complement strand
AGGAAGTTCTCGGCCGACAGGCCAATGAGGCGGTAGCTGTCGGCCAGCTGGTGGGGTTTCTTCTCGGCCATGGCGGGTCCTTTCAGAATGGGAGGTCGTCGGGTTCTTCAATGGCAGGGGGCCGCGCCGGCACTGCCGTCGACTGCGTCGGCGCCGGAGTGGGGGCGGTCGCATCTTCGGTGTCCAGTCCGTGCAGGCGCTGCAGTGCTTGGCGTAGCTGCTCTTGCCGGATCTTTAGGACACGCACGCGCTTGCCGCCCACCGTGGATCGGCTGATGTCTGTCTCCGCGATGACGTGCTGGGACTTCAGCAGGTTGGTCAGGCGATTGCTGGTGAGGGGCTTCTCGAAGGGCCAGGTGCCGTCTTGGGATAACTCGGTGTGGATGCCTTCGGCTAGCTTGTTGCCGACGTACCGCCACGCATCTCCGCGCACCTCGTACAGTTCCTGTTCGTCGCCCGTGATCAGGTTGAGCAGGGTTTGCAGGATGAGGATATCGACGCTTTCCCGCCTGGCTTCTTCCTCGCGCTCGGATTCCTTCTCCCGCTGCGCCTTCAGGATGACTTCCACCAGCGACTTGGTCTCGTCCCACTCGGCATCCTGGTCCACGAGGCGCGCCATGGCGATGAGGGATAGCCAGATTTCGCGTTCTCTGCCTTCAATCTCTGGGTAGACACCCATTAGGTCGACCATGTAGATCCGTCGGACTTCGTGGAACCGCGTCAGCACCAAGCAGTGCATCATATCGCGAGCTTCTCGGGTGAGCTGGCGGAACTCCTCCACGCATTGCGCCAGGTCCGCGATCCGAATGCCCTTCTCCTTCCGCAGGCAGTGGATGGTGATACAGCGGTTGTTGAATACCGGATCGATTTTGTTGATGCTCGCCAGGCATTTAGGCCCAAAAGCATCAAAGCCCTCGGGCTGGTTCGTCTCGGTATTCATTCGATAGACTACTGCGTCCTCTCCGTAGGAGTCCAAGAAGAGTGAGCGGGTGGCGGCTTCGATTGTCCCTGCCTTGGGGAAGCTCAGGCGTTCGGCCTCATCCATCAGCAGAGTGGACCGGGAGCCGTCGACGGTGCGGTAGAGGGCGGCATCGGTGATGTTGGCCGTCTTGAGGGCATTGAAGGCCATGGCTTCGACGAAGCGCAGGCTCAGGCTCTTGCCGGAGCCGGATCCGCCATTGAAATGCAGGTAGCCCACACGTCCGAACACCGGAAAGAAATAGGTCATCATGATCCAGATGGCCACGATGTCGTACTCACGATCCTCCGGGTACACGATGAAGCGCCGCATGGCTTCACGCATCTTTTGGAACACCACGGCAGCGTTTGGCGTGTTGGCTGCCGGGTCAGCAAGCAGGCTCGCCATGCTGAACGGGGTGTCGCCACGAGTCCAGCGAGGCAGGCCCTCGTTGGGGAAGCGGATGTTGCCTTTGGTTTGAGTTGACCGCTCTGCATAGGGCACAAGCGACATCGTCGCCTTGCCATCCCGGATGACAGATTCGATGACGAATGGCATCGGTGGTTTTGTTGGCACCGGGCGCAGCCACATGCCGATGTTGGCGACGGGATCGCCACGGAAGTCAAATCCCAGCGCCGCGCGATAAGGGATTTCGTCCTTGAAGACAGCGCCAAGATCTGGCGATGGCTGTGTCACAGGAGTCGTCTCTTGGCCGTCGGTGGTGGTTGCCGCAGTGACTGGGGCCTTCCTGATCTGCCTGACCATGTCCCGAAGGGACTTGGGCGTGGAATCGATCCGTTTGGCAATGGCCTTCAGGTAGAGGTCCTGCAGGTTCACGTCCAGGGCCCTGACGTCTGCCAGGAGCTCGTGCAGCAGGGCCTGGGCATCGCGGGTCATGCGCTCCCCGGCCTTCACGTCCGGGAGGAGCTTGATCTGGTAGGTCAGAAGATCCGGGGCCGCCTTCAGCAGCGCTTGGAACTCCTCCGGGGTTCCCCCACCCCGCGCCCAGTCGTTGATGTCCTTCTCGCCCGGCATGTGCAGGATGCGCACCTCGCCGTCCCGTAGCGCCGCCTGGATGGCTCGCGCGGACGTCAGCACCCGGCCCCGGCCGGCGGGGTCGTTGTCCCAGACGAGGGTGACGTCCTTCAAGTGGGCGAACTGATGGGCGTTGAGGCTTGCTTCCAGGCCCAGATTGCCCACCGCGGGCAGGCCCCAGGCGGCCAGGGTCATGGCATCGGGCACGCCCTCCGCCAGGATGGCCGTGCGCTCCTTGTCCAGCAGGGCGTCCAGGTTCCAGAGACCCGCCGGTTGGCCGGCCAGGTGGACGAACTTGCGGTTCCCCTCGGCGCCGGGCAGGGCCCGGAAGGTCATGCCCAGGACGCGCCGGCGCTTGATGAGCGGAAAGGTGATGCGCGTGTCGCGAAAGAGCAGGTAGCCGTTGGCCGTGCGCAGCCCGGCCTCCTCGAAGTCCGCCCGATTGAACTTCGAGAGGATGGGGTGGGTGGGCTGGATCTGATAGAGCTTCTCCAGGGTGAGGAGCCCCACTTGGTGGTCGCGCAGCAGGTCCAGGCCAAAGCCCCGCCCGGCCAGGTAGTCGCGCGCCCGCATGGCCACGTCCGACTCGGCGATAAGCTGGCCGTGGGCATAGGCGGCCAGGACCGTCAGCGTCTCCTCGCGCTTGTGCCGGGCCACCTCGGCCGCCTGCTCCTCCTCCGTGGGCGGGCCTTGGTCCAGGTGCTTGAGCATGGCGGCATGGCGCACAGCGCCCTTGAAGTCGAGGCCCTGCTCCACCATGATGTAGTCGATCACGCTCCCGCCGCTTGGGGTCGATGGATGACTGGGGCACCACCACGAGTTGGTCTCCGGGTAGACCATGAAGGAGCCCTTCTTGTCCTCGTGGCCAGGCAGTGGACAGCGAATGGGCCTGTGCCCCGTGTGGTGCGGCACCAGCTCGTCCATGGTCAGATCGCGCTTGATGCGCTCCACCAGGTCCAGGTATCCCACGAACTAACTCCTATCGAATGACGGCCTGGAACAGGTCCTCGCTCATGCCGGCCAGGATGGCCGCCGCGGCGTCGAACTGGTGCTCGCCCCGGTCCTTGGTGGCGTCCCAGCCGGCGTCTGCCCAGGACCTGCCGTCCCGGGCGCGGCAGGCCTGCACGGCCTGGGCCACGCGCTGCTTGGTGGCGGTGAGGCCCCCGCCCACGCGCTCCTTGATGTCCCCCGGCAAGAGCCAGATGGTGCGGGCGTCGTGGTAGACCTTGGCCGTCACCAGCAGGGCCTTGGCATAGGCCAGGCCCTTCAGGGCTGCGGCGCTCTGGGCCCCGCTGGACGGCGTCTCGCAGCAGAGGAGCGCGGGCGGATGCTGGAAGAGGAAGTCGCGGATGCCCAGCGCCAGGAACTCCAGCCGCCGGCCGTCGTCGTCGGCTTTGCGGATGCCCAGCTTCTTGTCGCTGGGCGCCGTGCAAAGGGTGGCTATGGCCACGGGCCACCAGAGGTCGACGTCCACGGCCACCAGGGCGAAGTGGGTGAAGGACGGGTCCAAGCCCACCACCAGCCTTCGCTCCTCATGGGGACGCAGGATAGCTGGGGCGGCCACGGGTGGCAGCAGCGCGGGCGTTTGGACCCCGCTGGCCGCCTGCGCCGCCGGCGCGGCCTTCACGATGGAGGCGCGCAGCTTCTTGTAGGCGGCCCGGCGCTTGGCGTACTGGCGTAGGAAGGGCTTGGCGTCGGTGGCCACGTGGGTCACGGCGCTGTCGATGAAGTCGTAGACGTCACCCTTCGACTTGCCTGGCGCCGCGCGCATGACGCGCCCCACGCGCTGCTCCACCCGGCCTTCGGCCTTGGCGGGGAAGGTCAGGAGCAGGGTGTTCAGCTCGGGGATGTTGAGTCCCTCGTCCGCCACGGTGGAGGCGAAGAGCACGCGCACGTGGCCTTCGCGCACGGCCCGCCGGATGAGCCGCCTGGCGTCCTTCTTGACCTTGCCGGCCAGGAGCTCGCCCTGGATGCCCCGGGCCTTGGCCGCCTCGAAGAGCGGGAAGAGATGGTCCTCCACCCGCGTGGACAAGACCAGGATCACCCGCTCCTCGTCCTGGTACAGGGCCTCCAGCGTATCCAGCACCAGCCGCCGGCGCTCCTCGTCCCGAGCCAGGGCTTCGGCCAGAGCCTGGTAGTCCTCGGCGCCCTGGTAGGGGAAGGTGAAGCTCGTGTGGACCTCGTGGACGACGGCGGGGACCAGGAAGCCGGCGGAGAGCAGGTCCTCCTGGCGGGTCTCGTGCAGGATGGGGCCAAAGG
>JAUXWS010000021.1 GCA_030685015.1 bacterium | reverse complement strand
CAAGGCGGGATCTCCCCAGCCAAGAACACCGTCCTTCACCGCACGATGGCCGGATCTACGCCGCCTGGACCTTGACCATCGGAGCTTTGCGATCCTGTGCCCGCTCGCCCTGTCCGGCGTCGCCTCCTATCCGGTTCTTGTCCATCCACCCGCGGTTTACGCTCCACGCGTCCTTCCCACGGTCGGTCGCCCTTCCGCAGTTGCGCTTCACTTCGCTCACGTTGGTCTGCTCACGGGAGGACTTGCACCTCCAGGACGGCGCCCATGCTGGGCGCACACAGAGTGAGGGCGCGTTGCCGCGCCCTGACTCATCCCCACAAAGCTCAACACCACGCGGTGGTGTAGCGTCCAGTCGGACGCGCTCGATCGCCGCAAGCCGCTCCAGCAGCGATCATGCCGGCCTGCCTTCCGGCACAGTGAAGAATTGCACCCCTCGTGCCAAAATGTATCCGTTGATCTTCAAGCGCTTGATCAGCGATCACCCCAGGTGAGCTGCCCCGCATCGGGTCATATGGTCCACCCTGGGGGATATCCCCGGATGTCGGATCTGAGGGCCAGGCACACTGTGGCAAGCGGGTCAGTGGCACTCAACGCGGTCGCCAAGCCAGGATCTGGACGCCCCGCCGACCCTCCGCGTCCACGGCCTCCAGCAGATAGCAGCCGGCCGGCAGTCCCGGCAGCTCCAGGCGGGAAGCGCCCGTGAGCGCCGCCCCCTCCCGCACCAGCCGCCCCAGCAGGTCATAGAGCCTGACGCGGGCCACTGGCCCGCCGGACGCCTCCCAGCTCACGAGCAATGCTTCGCCCTGCCGCCGAACGGTGAAAGGGAAGGTCTGCGCGGGGTGGCCGGGAGCGGGACAGGCTGGCGCGTCGGCGGCCAGGGCGGGGAGGGGATGATCGAGCCATCCCGTCTCGCCCAGCACGCGCAGGGAATCCCGCGCCACCGCCATCCGCCCGGCCAGCGGGAGGCTCTCCTCCCACTCCAGGGCAAGGGGCAGATTGGCCACCAGGCGCCATTGACCCAGGCGACCAGCGTCGTCTCCCACCAGCAGCCGATCGGCGCCCCGCCGGCAGAGCGCGGAGACCGGGCCGGCGATGGGCAAGGGCGGCAGGGTCGTCCAGCCGGCCTCCGAGGCCTGCCAGGCGGCCAGGCCTTCGTCACCACCGATCAGGAGCCGGTCCTCCACCAGGAGGAAATCCCGCGTGCCTGGCGGCAGGGGGCGCGCCCCCACCCGGCGCGGCGCCCAGGGCGGATCGAGTTCCACCAGCCAGAGCAATCCCTCCCCGTGCACGGCGGCCCAGGAGGAGGAGGCGCTCACCTGCGCGGCCTCGGGCAGCTCCAGCTCGCCCTGAAGCAGGGGCGTCTCCTCCCCGGTCCAGAACACGCGGAGGCGATGGTCGCCCGCCACCAGCAGATGGTCCTCCAATGCCGCCGCAGCCAGACAGGGGCCACCCGTCCAGTCGCCCAGGCGCCGTCCGTCCTCGCCGAAGGCCACCAGCCCCGCCTCGGTGAGCAGCACGGGTCCGGCGCCGGCCGGGGCGAGTCGGTGGGCTCCGGGGAAGCGTTCCAACTCCTGTTCGCCGGCCGGGCCATGGAGACTGAGGCGTCCGTCGCGCGCCAGGCGCCATTCCCCACTCCAGCGCAGCAGACGATCGGCCAGGGCGGGGGGCCGCACCTGTTCGCGGCGGACCTGCCAGACCGCCTCATCCAGCGCCCACCAGCTGCGCCGTCGGCTGTCCTGGTGGAGCAGCAGATCGTCGCCCGCCGGCAGCCACCAGCCAGCGCTGGCGCCGGGCAGCGTCATCTCCACGAGAGCGGGCGCCGTGCCGGGTGTCCAGCGCCACCAGGAGGAGTCCTCCGCCTGCAGCCAGAGCAGGTCCCGCCCCGCCGCCAGGGCGCGCCAGCGGCCGCCCGGGGGCGGCGCCTCCACGCGGCAATGGGGTCGGGCCCTTCCTTGCCAGGAATCGAGCCAATGCAGCCCACCCTCTTCGTCCAGGACCAGCAGGGCATCCGCCCAGACCAGCCAGTCCCGCCATTTGAGGGGAAGGTGCGCCACGGGCAGCGGCCCTTCCGCCGACAAACGGCATAAGGCGCTGCCCGTCCTCATCCATGTGCTTCCGTCCAGGCGCTTCAGTTCCCAGGGAGGTCCGGCCGCGGGCAGCGGCCAATGGCCAAGGCCCTCGGGCGAAGCCCCCCCCCGCAGGGCGATGCGCCAGATCTCTCCATCAAGTAGTTGCCAGGCAATGCCGGCCCCCTCCGCCAAGCCCGCCCGGCAGCTGCGGCCGGCCTGCCAGACCAGCGAGGGCCCCGGCTCCAGCCGACGCAGGCAGCCATCGGCCTGGGCCGCCCACAGCCCAGCCCCATCCGGCAGCAGGGCCACCACGCCCGCCGGAAGGCCTTGCTCGTTTTCGCGCCCCTCCACGCCGCCGCTCCACCAGACATGGGTCCGGCCCCAGGCCGCCCAGCCCTCCTCCAACTCCATGGCGCCCAGCCAGGGCTCATGGAACACCGGCCCGCCCCAGGCCGCGCAGGCCAGGGCGAGCAGCCACACCATGCGTCTCATGCGGTCCTCCTTGGTTGATGGGTGAGGGGAGCGGAGGAGGGAAGGCCGCTGCTCAGGGGGGAGGCCGCTCGGCCTGGGCGAACAGGAGGCGCGGGCGGGTCAGGGCGCGCCGCGGCCGGTCCGCGCCGTCCAGCGGGAGCCAGCGCCAGCCCTCGCGGTCACTGCGGTGGATCCGGATGTGGTTCTGCTCCAGACGCTGCAGGACGTCGCGATGGGGGTGGCCGTAGCGGTTGCCGCGGCCGCAGGAGATCCAGGCCTCCCGCGCTCCGACGGCCGCCAGGAAGGCCGGGGAGGTGGAGCCGCGCGAGCCGTGGTGCCCCAGCTTCAGCCAGTCGGCTTCCAGCCAGGCGTCCCAGGCGGCCAGCCAGGCCTCCTCGTCGTGTCCGGCGTCCCCTGTGAGCAGCAGGGTGCCGGCCGGGGCTTCCACGCGCAGGACAATGCTGCGCTCGTTGCCCTCACGCCCGCCGCCGGCCGGGGGTGGACCCAGGACACGCACGCGCCAGCCCGGCTCGGCCTGCAGCAGCTGACCGGGCCGGGCCTCCACGAGGGGCGTGCCCAGGCTGTCCAGCAGGCGGCGCAAGCGATCCTGGGGCGGGTTGACCTTCCACTCGCCATTCCAGAGCACCGCCCCGACCTCCGTGGTGCGGAGCAGGCCCGCGGCTCCGCCCAGGTGGTCCTGGTCCGGATGGGTCAGGACCAGCCAATCGATGGCTCCGTCGTGCAGCCGATGGACGGCCTGGGCCAGTTGCGCGCCGCGCCCACCGGTGCCGCGGGGATCCTCCCAGCCTGCATCGACCAGCACGGTGCGGCCACTGGGGCTGGTGAGGAGGAGGGCGTCGCCCTGGCCCACGTCGAAGAGACAACAGGCGGCCCGTGGTCGGGAGAGGCGCGGCAGCAGATCGGCGGCGAGGATGAGGAGCGGGATGGCCAGCAGGAGGCGCCGCCGCCAGCGCCCCCACGGCAGCAGCAGCAGGCCGGTCGCCAGCCCGAGCAGGGCCAGCTGCCCGGGGTGGGGCGACCAGGCAAGGGTGGCGGTGGGCGCGGCGCGGGCCAGATGGCAGAGGGCCCGGGCCAGTCCGGCGCAGAGGGCGCCCAGCGGCTCCCCGGGCAATGGCAGGAGGAGATGAAGGAAGCCCGCCACGGTGAAGAGGGAGGCCAGGGGCACGGCCGCGAGGTTGAGCAGGACGCCTCCCAGGGGCAGGGCGGCGAAGGTGCCCAACTGGGCCAGGGCGGATCCGGCCTGGGCCAGGGTGGTCAGGCGAAGGGCCTGGAGGACTCGGCCGCGGACGGCGTGGACCGCCCTCCTCCCCCGGCCGCCAGGTCGCGCCTGCTCCCGGCCGCCAGGCCGGGCCTGCTCCCGCGCCGCTTCGCCCCCCTTCCCCGGCATGCCCAGCATCAGGGCGGCCACCGCGCCGAAGGACATCTGGAATCCCGGCTGCGCCAGCTCGGCCGGGTGGCGCCAGAGAATCCAGACGGCGGCGAGGGCGAGCAGGCCCAGGCCCGCCTGCGGCCGCTCGAGGCGCCGGCCCGCCAGCAGAAAGAGGGCCATCGTCACGGCGCGGCGGACGGAGACCTGGCCGCCGGCCAGCGGCGCGTAGAGCAGGAGCAGGCTCCCCAACAGCAGCTCGCGGCCGCCCCGGCCGGTCGGGACCAGCGCCAGCAGATGCCAGAGGGCGAGGGCCAACACTCCCACGTGGAGGCCGGAGACGGCCAGCAGGTGCGCCAGCCCCGTGCTGCGCCAGACCTGGACATCGGCGGCGGGAAGCCGGGAGCGCTCCCCCAGCAACATGGCCTCCAGCCAGGGGCCCGCCTCCCCCGTCCCCCGGGCGAGACGGGCGGCGCAGCGGCGGCGCAGGCTGGCCACCCAGGGAATAGGGCCCGCCGCCGCCGGGGGAAGGGGACCCGCCGCCCGCAGCTCCACCTGGGCCGTGTCCAGCACCAAGCGGCCCAGGCGACCCTGGGCGCGCAACCAGGCGGAAGGATCGGCCGCGAAGGGACCGATGGGGCCGCGTCCGACCGTCCACATGCCATCCGCCGCGGCCCCCGCCCTTGGCTGCAGCAGCCACCACTCGCCCACGGGCAGGGCCGGCGCCCGCCGGGCGTGGGGCCAGAGCTGGAGCTTGCCGGGCAGACTCCGCCAGGCCCGGCCGTCGTTGTACCAGCCGCCGGCCAGCAGGGGACGCTCCGCCGGCGGGAGCTGGAAGCCGCGGTCCGGACCCTCCTCGTCGGCAATGGACAGAAAGGCCAGTTCGGTCGCCGGGTCGGCCAGGGGACGCAACAAGAGGGCGCGGGAGGCGCGGGCGAGGTCCGCCGCGGCCGCGGGACCCGGCGGGCGGACCGCGGCACCGTGGAGCACGGGCAAAAGGAGGAGGGCGGCGGCGCTGAGGCGGACCAGGCCAAGGCCGCCTCGCGCGTTGGGCCAGAGCAGCAACAGGGGCAGGGCGAACAGGGCCGTGGGTGGCACCGGGGGCAGCAGGCGCCAGAGGAGGGCGCCCCCCACCGTCACGCCCAGCAGCCACAGGTGGACGGGGGCGATGGTCCGGCGCCCCGCCTCAGCCATCGGCGCCCCCGGCCCACTGCAGTTCCGGCGGACAGACATCCGCCACCAGGGTGAGGCGGGGAGCCGGCTCCCTCAGTTCGACGAGGAGCAGGTCGACCTGCACGGCGCGGTAGCGCTGGGCCTCGTCCAGCCAGCCGGCCTTGACCAGCGTCTTGAGCAGGAGGCGGATCTTGCGCTCGTCCACCCGCTCGAGCAGCAGGTCGAGCGGACCCCGGCCGCACTTGACCTCAACCACGTGCAGGGTGTCGCCGCGCCGGGCAACCAGGTCCACTTCGCCCGCCTGGCGGCGCCGCAGGTTCTGCTCGAGCACCTCATAGCCGTGCGTGGTCAGCCAGTCCAGCGCGAGGTCCTCGCCCCGCCGGCCCCGCACCCGGCAGCGCTCGATCCCGGGCAGGATCTCCTGCCGATCCGGCCCCCGACCGCCCGGCCGTCCCCGCTCCGCTCCCTTCTTCGCCATAAGCCCTCCTCCGGAAGGCTCGGCCAACCGCGGGCGGGGACGCCGTGTTGCACAAAAAGAAAGGGGCCGGCCTCCATCGGTCGGCCCCGTCAAGCGGGCAGGACAACAGGTCGCCTCAAGGGGCGGGCGGGGCGGGAGCGTCCACCGTCCAGGCCACCACCGGCGACCAGGCGCTGGTGGCTCCATCCTGGTCCACGGCGCGGGCCCGCAGCCAGAGGCGGCCAGGCTCCAAGGTGAGGGGCAGGAAGGTGGCGGTGCCGGCCCTCCGCGTCCACAGCACGGAACGGAACTCGCTGTCGGCGGCGGCTTGCACCTCCACCTCCACCTGCTGGGGTCGGCGATCCGGATCAGTGGGGGCCTCCCATTCGAGGCGCTGCTCCCCGGCCGCCAAGCGGCCCGAGGCGGGACGCAGGCCGCCCTTCCATGCGGGCGGATCGTTGCGGCGATCCACCTGGGCCGGCCATGGCTCCGACCAGGTTCCCTCCAGCCCGTGCGGGTCACGGGCGCGCACGCGGAACCACAGGTCGCTGTTCTCGGGCAGCTCCGGCCACTCGGACAGAGGTAGGCGCAAGGCCGCCACCAGGCGTGACGATCCGTCCGTGAAGGCGCGGGAGCTGCTCCAGGCCACCTCATACTGCAGGCGATCCGCCGGATCGGGATCCGTCGCCTCCGTCCAGGCCAGCTCGTCGCCCGTACCCAGCACCTGTCCGGGGCGGCCACTGAGGCTGGTGCCGCCCGGCCGGCTGTCCACCGTGATGCGCAGTGGCTGGGAGGCTGTCTCCAGGCCCGTATCATCGACGGCGGTCACCGTCAACCTCAGTTCGCTGTCGTTGGGGATGGCCCGGCTTACGCGCAGGCTGGTCTGCTCCGTCTCCAGCACCTCGCGCCAAGCGCCCGCCCCTTCCTCCACCGTGACCCGGTAGCGCAGGCGCGCCCCGGGGTCGGGATCGGTCGACGCGCTCCACGAGAGGGAGATGCCGCTCAGATCGGTGGAGCGCTGGCCGGGGGCCGGCTCGCGCAATTGGGGCGCGCTGGGGGCATCCTCCCGCTGGTTCACTGTTACCTGGATGGGGTCGCTCCAGGGGCTGGCCGCGCCCTCGTCGTCCAGGCAGCGCAGGCGCAGATGCCACACGGAGTTGTCGTCCAGCAGCAGGCCGCCGACCGTCTTCTCACCGGCCGGCACGCGATGGGTGACGGCGTTCTGGAAGGAGGGATGGGAGGCGACCTGCACCTCGTGCCAGAGAGTGGAGGGCGGATCGCTGCGGTCGCGGTCCACGCCCGGGATGAAGGGCAGGGTGGGGCGGTCCGTGCGCAGGACGGGGGAAGCGGCCAGTTCCGGAGCGAAGGAGGGCGCGCCGGGCGGATCGTTGGCCTTGTTGTACCAGAAGGTACTGGCGCTGGAGGCCGCCTCCAAGCCGTGGGGATCGACCGCCGTCACCGTCCAGCTGAGCACCTGGTCCTCGGGCAGCTGGGCGGCGCCCGGCAGGCGGCCCAGCGCGACCTGGAGCGCGGTTTGGGTCGTCGTGACGAGGACGCGGCCACCCTCGTCGCGGATCTCCAGGCGATAGCTGAGCCGGTCGGCCGGGTCGGGATCCTGCGCCGCCGACCAGGCCAGCTGGTCGCCCGGCCCCAGTTCTTCGGCGTGGGCCTGGGGCCGGGGAGGCGTGGGATGGCTGTCCACGCGCACCCGGCGGGCGGGCAGGACCTGCTCCAGGCCGGTCTCGTCGACCACCTTGAGGTGGAGCAGGTAGTCCTCGCCGCTGGTCAGGGGCAAGCGCACCGTCGCTTTCGTCTCCGCCGTGCTTCCCTCGGCCAGGGTCCGCGCCGCGTCGCCGGCAGGGCTGAGGCGCCAAGTATAGCTGAGGCGCGCCTGCCAGTCCGGATCGGTGGCGGCGGTCCAGCCCAGGTCCATGCGGTCGAGGGCGGCCAGACTGGCCCCCTCCGCCGGCTCCACCCAGGCCAGGCCGGTGGGCGCCTCCTCCACGCGGTTGAGGATGAAGGACCGGACCGGCCCCCAGCCGCTGCCCGTGTTCTCGTCATCCATGGCCTGGACGCGCCAGTGCCAGCGGGTGTTGTCGCCCAGGCGGCCTTCGAAGTCCACCTGCGTTTGCGCCAGGAGCCGCTCCTCCACGACCCGCCCCTTGAAATCCGCCTCCTGGCAGAGCTGGATCACGTAACTGAGGGTGGAGGGAGGATCGCTCTGGTCGGGATCGCTGGCGGCGGTCCAGCTGAGCAGGGGGCCCTGCCGCAGCACGAGGCCCTCCTCCGGAAGGAGCGGCTCGGGGCGGGAGGGCGGCTGGTTGGCGCGGTTCATCCAGCAGACGGCCGCATCGGACCAGGGCGAGGCGGCGCCATGGTTGTCCACCGCCCGCAGGCGCCAGGCGTAGGACTGGTCCTCCTGGAGCAGGCGGCTGTCGGGCAGGGCGTCCAGGCTGAGGGCGGCCAGCTCCTGCTGGGCCAGACCCTTCATATGGATGAGGGGCCGGCTGAAGTCTGCCCTGGCGGGGGCCACCTGCAATTCATAGAGGAGGATGTCGTCGGGACAGGGGTCCTGGGCCGGCGTGAAGCGCAGGGTGCGGCCGGCCAGCGCATCCTCGCCGCCGGCCGGGGCCAGCGGCTCCGGCGTGCTGGGCGTGGTGTCCGGCTCCAGGCGCAGGACCTGGCGACTGCGCGTGACGCGGCCTGTGTTGTCCACCGCCTCCACCGCCCACCAGAGAGGCTGCTGGTTGACCAGGGGCTGGCGCGGGCGGTGGCTGGTCTGCTCCAGCCCGGCCAGGCGCGTGGCGTCCTGGAGGGATTCCTGGCGGCCGATCAACAGCGTGTACTGGATGGTGGCCAGGGGATCGGGATCGCTGCTGGCCGTCCAGGAGAACTCGGGATCGAGCACGGCGATGACGCCGCTGGGGCCGATCAGATCGAAGGGGAGGGGCGCTTCCTCCACCGTGTTGACATGGAAGCGACGGGGCTGGCTCCAGTCCCCGCTCTCGAAGCCGTCATGGACGCGGATGCGCCACCAGCAGGCGCTGTTGTCCGGCAAGTCGCGCGGCGAGGTCCAGGCCGCCTCGGACCAGTCCTCGCCGCTGCCGGCCAGGATCTGCTGGCCGTACTCGTCGGCGGACAGCTGGATCTCGTAGAAGACGGGATCCCCCTCGCGGTCGACGACGGAGCGCACCTTGAAGGTGGGCCGCGCCTGGCCGAGCAAGGCCTCGGGGGCTGGTTCCAGTTGGTCGGGCAGGGGTGGCAGGGAATTCATGCGGAGGGTGTTGAGCGGACCGTCGGTGCGCACGACGAAGCGTTTCCAGTCGCTCCAGGCGCCGCCGCCCTGGCCGCGCAGGCGCAGGAAGTAGCGTTCCCCGTCCGCCAGGGGCAAGCCCTCGTAGGTGAGAACGCGGCCCGCCGGCCCCAGCGGGCGCGGCCCCGAATCCCACAGGTCCGCGCGCCGGAAGGAGGAGTCGGAGGCCACCTGCAGGTGCCAGGCTTCCTGGGGATCCCCCAGCAGGCTGAAGTACTCCCAGCCCAGGCGGGGCGCCTCCTCGATGGCGTGGGTGGGGTCGGGGTCGGAGAGCAGGACCAGCCCGTGCACCACGGGCCGGGCCTCGTCCACGCGGTAGAGGCGGCGGATGTCGGGATTGGTCGTCGAGCTGAACAGCAGGTGCTCGCCCACCGCCACCGACACGCTGGGCAGGTCCTCGCCGCGCCGGTTGATGGCCACGCGGCCCTGGAAGACGCCCGAGGCTTTTTCCGTCTCGGCCAGGTAGACGGTCTGCACCTGGTCCGGCCGCTCGAGGATGCGCACCTCGATGCCGGTCTGGTCCACGGCGTATTTGTTGCGGTCCACGGCGCGGACCTGGATGCGGGCGAGGGCCCGGTCGCAGAGATCGAAGGCGAGGGTGTCGGCCCACTCCTGGTCGGCCATGGCATGCAGGCTGAGGATCTCCACCGGCTGGGTGAGCAGGTTGGCGGAGGGGCGCTCGCGCCAGGGGGCCACCACCAGCCGTCGATCCTGCCCGCGGCCCAGCTGCTGGACCTTGCCCTGGATGTAGTACTCCTCCGTCGTGCCCCACCAGTTGCCGCTCAGGTCCAGGTCCTCGCCCAGGTTCAAGCCGTAGACCTCGACCCCGCCCGACATGAGGCTGTTGTCCCGCACCTCGGGCCGGCAGTCGGCCTGGAAGACGATGCCCGTGCTGCGGTCCTCGCCGGTGGCCTCATAGAGGGCGTTGCCCAGGAGGCGCGGGCTGGACGAGGAGACGTAGATGGCCCCGCCCCAGCCGGCGGAGGTGTTGTCGATGAAGGCGTTCTCCTCCACATGGGCGTTGGAGACGGAGATGTACAGGCCGCCCGCGTGGCGGGCCGAGCGGTTGAGCACGAAGAAATTGCGCACGATGACGGCGTCGCTGTAGAAGAAGCAGTAGAGCGCCCCGCCATCGTCCAGCAGCGAAACGTTGCGCTCGAAGGTGCAGGCCTCGATCAGCGGCGTGGCGAAGTTGTAGCAGACGAGGGCGCCGCCCCGGTCCGCCTCGTTCTCCAGGAAGAGGCAGTCGCGGACGATGGGCGCGCTGCCCTTCAGGTAGAGGGCGCCGCCGTCGTACTGGTCGTCCGCCACGGCCCCGCCGCCCGTGAACTCGCACTGGATCAGGCGGCTGCCGCCGCTGCCCTCGATGTAGCGCCGCTCGGCGTCGTAGGAGGGCGGATCCTTGTCGCCCAGGATCTTGACATTGCCCCAGCGCCGCCCCTCGATCAACGGTTCGAAGCGCACGGGGAGCCGCTTCTCCCCCAGGGCGTGCACCTGGCCTTCGACGATCAGGCAGGCGCCCTCCCCCAGGCGCAGGGTCACGCCGGCCTCGATGACCAAGCTGGCCCCTTTGGCCACGGTCACGGTGGCGGGCAGGACAAGGGGCGATTCCGCCGCGGTGATCGTGCGCTGCCCATGCACGATTCCCCTCAGCTCGCCGGCACCGGCCCATCCGGCCAGCAGCAGGCCTGACATCAGCATCCATCTCAGCCAGAACATCGCACCCCCCTCGTCCCGCCGTGCTCGCTCATCGAAGCAGAAGCAGACGTGTCATCTCCCGCCGCTCTCCCACGTCCGCCCGAAGAAGATACAGACCGCTTGCCAGCCCCGACAGGTCCAGCCATTCCTGGTGGAGGCCGGCCGGCAGCGCCTCCCGCCGCCCCGCCGCCACGCGGCGGCCATCCAGGCCCACCACCTGCCAGGCCAGCTGGCCCGGCCACGCCAGCGTGACGCTGAAATGGGCGCCTGGATTGAAGGGGTTGGGCCAGACCTTCAGATCCAGTCCCCCAGGCCGCGCGGGCGACGCTCCTCCCCCCACCTCCAGGCTCATCCAGGTCTGCCGCGCCGCCGCCCCCGCCGCCTGGAGCCCGGCCAACTGGGCCCCCGCCACCAGGGCGAAGGCCACCTCGCGCTCCTGGCCGGGAGCCAGGTCAAGGGCGGGGGCCCCCAGCAGGCACTGCCAATCCCGCGCCGCGTCGGACTGGGTCTGCTGGAAGCCGCCGCGCAGCCAGCTGAAGAGTTCGGCGTCCTCGAGACCGCCGAAGCTCCATTCACCCCAATGACAGAGCCGGAAGGAGGCGGCCTCCTCCGAGACCAGCCTGAGACCCAGCATGGGACCGCCCACCTGGGATTGCCAGCCGGTCCCGCTGGACGGATCCCAGCCGCCCGTGTCGTTGGCCCAGGTGCCGCCCACGTCCAGGTCCAGCCAGAGGCCGGGCTGCAGCCCCGCGATGGTGCCGCCACCCGTGTTGTGCAACTGGAAGCGCAGCAGGATCCAGTCCTCGCCCTCCAGGCTGAGGCCCAGCTGGCGTACACGCAGGCCGGCAAGGCCCGCCGCCCCGAATTCCGCTTCGCTGGACAGCTCGCCGCCGAAGGCGACCCGCCGGATCTCGCCCCCGGGCAGGACGGCCAACTCGGCCGGCATCCCGGTCAGATAGCTGGCGGCGTGGGCGACCTGCACCCCGTCGCTGGCCAGGAGCAGGCTGCCGTGGTAGAGGTGGCTGGGGGATCCGGGCGGCCAGCGCAGGCCGCCCCCCACCGCCTGGCCCGCCTCGAAATCGTAGTAGCCCTGGACACCGTGACCGCCCAGACTTATCTGAAGCTGCCCGTTGTCATGGTCGGCGTAGGTGGGCGCCACCAGGATGAGCAGGTTCTCCTCCTGGCTGAAGCCGCCCGCCGCCGTGAAGAGCAGGCGCAGGCGGATCTCCCGGCCGGGCTCGAGATCGCCGGCCAGGGTGAGGGTGAAGTGATCGGCCGGCTGGACGCTTTGGCCCTGGGCCAGGCTGCCGAAGTCGATGGCGCCGTCCACGACCGTCGCCTCGCCCGGCTGCGCCTGGCACTGCGCCTGCAGGCCGGTGAAGGAGCCGAGCAGGGCCTCCACCTGGAGACGCAGCTGGATGGTCTCCCCCGGCTCGGGAATACCGTCCCCGTCACTGTCGGTCAAGCTTGAGCCGTTCACCTGCACGGCCCGCACCGTCTGCTCCAGGGTCCGCCAGGCATTGATCCGCCCCCGCCCCAGCTTGCCGGCCAGCCCCGGATTGAGCGCGTCGATGTTGTCGCAGCCCGCCTTCACGCGCTCCCGGATCTGGTCGCCGTTCTCCGTCGGATGGCGGCTCCAGGCCAGGGCGGCCAGGCTGGCGACCAGAGGCGTGGCCATGGAGGTGCCGCTGCGCAGGGCATAGCCGCCGCCGATCATGCTGGAGAGGATGTCCTGTCCGGGGGCGCTGACGTCCACCCACCAGCCGATCTGGCTGCCCGGCATGCGCGTGTCCTGGGGCGTGGTGGCGGCCACGCAGAGCACGCCCTCATAGGCGCCGGGGTAGTGCAGGCGCTCCGTGCCGTTGTTGCCGGCGCTGGCCACCACCAGGCAGCCCAAGGCGCGCACGGCCTGGATCACATCGTACTCGTAGGCGGAGAAACTGTCCCCACCCCATGAGCAGCTGATCACGCACGCCCCGTTGGCGGCGGCGTACCAGACGCCCTCCACGCCCCGGCTGATGGAGCTGAGGTGGCCGGCCCGCACTGGCATGAGGGCGGCCCGCCAGGCGGCGCAGGCCAGTCCGGTGGCGTTGTCGGTGACGCAGGCCGCCGTGCCGGCGGTGTGGGTGCCGTGGCTGGCGTCGCCGGGGGCGGGGGAGGGATCGCCGTCGCCGTCCAGCAGGTCGGCGCCATGCAGGTCGTCCACCACGCCGTTGCCGTCGTCGTCGACCCCGGGCAGGCCCTGCGCCTCGGCCTGGTTGATCCACAGCGCGCCGGAGAGGTCGGGATGAGTGAGATCGCAGCCCGTGTCCACCACGGCCAGGATGATCTCGCCCTCCCCCACCTGGATGTCCCAGGCCTGCGGCGCCTGGATGAGGGGCAGGGCCCACAACTCGCCGTAGCGGGGGTCGTTGGGCAGGCGGTCGCTGTGGCGCCGGGGGGGCTCCTCGATCCAGACGGGACGCAGGGCGGCCAGGGCCTTGCGCGCCAGGGGCAGCTCATGGGGCGGGCAGCGCAGGCGCAGGATGGCCTCCAGCTCGCGCGGGGCGCCGGCGCTGCCGGGCAGGGCCGCTTCCAGGCGGGCGGCGGCGGGCAGTCCGGCGACACGAGGATCGGCCAGCAGGGCGCGGGCCGTCGCCCGGTCCGCACAGCGGAAGAGCAGCTCGGCGGTAGGGGGCGGGTCGCCCGCGGCGCGGCCCTTCACAGGGAGGGACAGGAGCAGGCAAAGGATAAGGGGCAGGAAAACCGGCGTCCGGAGCCGTGGGGGCCCTGCGGAATGCCGATCCCGTCCAGGCCCGCGGACAGGCCCACCGGACGCGGACTTCCCTCGACGGACAGGCAGGGGCATGGAATCCACCCTCCAGCAGGGGACTGGTCAGCGGGAGGAGGGGGGGAAGAAGAGGCCTCCCAGCAGGCGCAGCAACTCCTCGCGCGTGGCCTGTGATATGCGACGGCCGCCCAGCGGGAATTCCGGCTGGCGGCGGGCCAGGGCCCTCAGGCGGCGGACAGGCAGGGCGGCCAGGGCCTCCGGGCTGTCCGGCGGCGACTCCCCCTCATCGGCCGGGACCGGTGGCGGCGCGGGCGGCGACGGCCGCCAGGCCTCGCGGGCCAAGTGGCGGGCCAGTTCGGGGATGCCGGGCGCCGGACGGGGGATGACCAGGGTGGAGGCCACCCGCCCGACCCGGGCGGCGGCACGCGAACCGGCATCCACGGCGGCCTGCACGGCGGCCGTCTCCCCTTCCACGCAGATCGTGACCAGGGCGGGATGGGTCACCTGCCGCGTCAGAAGCCGCACGCGGGCGGCCTTCAACATGGCGTCGCAGGCTTCGATCGCGGCCACCAGGCCGCGCGTCTCCACAAAGCCGAGTGCCTCGTCCTTCATGGGGTCGGACCCTGCCGGACGCGCCGCCCCGGGGGGACGGTCCGCCCGGCCGGTTGGACACTCACGCCTTGCGAGGCAGGATCTGCTCCACCTCGGAGTGCGGGCGCGGGATGACGTGGACGGACACGACCTCGCCCACCTTCTCCGCCGCCGTGGCGCCGGCGTCGGTGGCCGCCTTGACCGCGCCCACGTCGCCGCGGACCATGACGGTCACATAGCCGCCGCCCACCTGCTCGCGGCCGATCAGTTCGACCTTGGCCGCCTTGACCATGGCGTCGGCCGCCTCGATGGCGCCCACCAGACCCTTGGTTTCCACCATCCCCAGGGCTTCTAGAGACATTCCGTGATCCTCCAGTCGAGTTGCGCCGCCGGCCGATTCGGGCAGCCATTCCCGCGGCAGGACTCAAGGTAGGAAAGTGCCGCAGGCGGCGCCATCGGCCGGTGCGAGGATGCGCCCTCGTCTGGCGTGGGTCATCCATCGGTTGGATGAGGGGATCTCAATAGCGGAAGGCGCTGCCGCCGATGTACTCGCGCAGGATGGAGGTGCGCGGCACGCTGCGGTCGTCCACCCCCAGGAAATTGTAGAGGAACTGGGCCAGGCGGCGCGCCTCGGCGTATTCAGGATGATGCGGCTTGATCTGCATGAGCAGTGGCTCAACTTTGGGCTTGAGCACGGCCAGCTCATAGTCCAGGGCGGAGTTGAAGGTCTCGTCCGCCTCGCGCTGGAAGGGGAAGATCCAGCGCTCCTCGCCCCGCCGCACGGAGGCCCAGCTGCCCAGGGTGGCCAGGGCCGAGTGGCCGCGGTAGCGGTGGTCGCGCACCATGCGCCGCATCAGGCGGTTGTCCGTCGTCGAAATGCGGTTGTGGCGGTCCAGGTTGAGCTGGGTCAAGGCGCTGATGAAGATGCGGAACTTGCGCTCGGCCGGCACCTGCTCGGTCAGCAGCGGATTGAGGCCGTGGATGCCCTCCACGACGAGGAGCTGGTCGGCGGCCAGGCGCATGCGGCGGCCGTGGAACTCCCGCTGCTTGGTTTGGAAGTTGAAGAAGGGCACCTCGATCTCCTGGCCCTCGCTCAGGCGGGACAGGCTCTCGTTGAAGAAGGGCAGGTCCACCGCCTCCACGTGTTCGAAGTCCGGTTTGCCACTCGCGTCGCGGGGCGTCTGCTCGGGGCCGACGAAGTAGTCGTCCGTGCCCAGGATGAGCGGGCGCAGGCCGTGGACGGTGAGATGCGTCACCAGCCGCTTGGCGAAGGTGGTCTTGCCCGCGGATGAAGGACCGGCGATGAGGATGACGCGCAGGCGGTCCCGGTGGGCGACGATCTGCTGGGCGATGCGCCCCAGCTTCTGCTCGTGCAGGGCCTCCGCCGTCCGCATGAAGGCCTCGATCTCCCCCGTGTCGATCGTCTCGTTGAGGCGGCCCACCGTGTCCACCCCCAGGATGCGGCCCCATTCCTTGTGCTCCTGGTAGATGTGGAAGAGGTGGGGCTGCCGCTCCAGCTCGCCCACGGCGTAGGGCGGCTCGCGCCGCGGCAGGTTGAGCACGAAGCCCCGCTCGTAGTTGACCAGCTCGAAGCGGCCGAGCACGCCCGTGCAGTCGGCCAGCGGACCGTGGGCGAGGTCGGAGAAGCCGTCGCAGACGTGCAGCACGACATGGGGCGGGTTGCGGAAGCGCAGCAGGTCCAGCTTGTCGCGCTCGCCGTCCGCCTCGAAGCGGGCCAGGGCGTCGGTGAAGGAGACCTTGCGCCGCTCAATGGGCAGGTTGAGGTGGACCAGCTCCCTCATGCGCTCGGCCAGCCGGTCCAGCAGTTCCTGGCTGATGCCGTCGTGGGCGTTGTTGCGGAAGCTCCAGAAGAGGCCGCTGCCCAGGGAGTGCTGGAGGGAGAAGACAGCCTGGGGGAAGAGCTCGCGCATGGCCTTGGCGACCAGGAAGGCGAGGGAGCGCTGGTAGACGCGCCAGCCGTTCCCATCGGCCAGGGTGAGCAGGCGGACCTCGCTGTTGATCTCCAGGGGATAGCTGAGCGAGGCCAGGTCGTGGTTGACCAGGGCGGCGATGAAGGGCAGGCCGTCCCGCCCCCTGTCGATGCCCGGCAGGGCCCTGACCAGGGTCCCGACGGGAAGATCAAGCAGCTGTCCATCCTCCCGGGTGACACGGATGCGCTGATGCTCGCCGGACGGGCAGCTTGACGGGTCGATCATGGGTCTCCCGGGAATCAGGCCAGGCGGGGCCGCGGCTGCTTGGCCAGACAGGCCTCCACCACGCGCTGGATGTATTCGAGGTTGAGGGGCTTGCGGATGAAGTCGGTGGCGCCGGCGAGCAGCAGTTCCCGCGCGATCTGGGCTGAATCATGGCCCGTGACCATCACCACCGGCACCGTCGGATCGATGCCGCGGATGCGCTTGATCACTTCCAGGCCGTTCATGCCCGGCATGAGGATGTCCAGGAAGAGCAGATGGGGATGTTCCCGGGCGAGCAGATCCAGGCCGGTGGGGCCGTCCGGGGCTTGCAGGACCTCGTAGCCCAGGCCCACCAGGAACGCGCCCAGGGTTTCCCGGGCCGCCGGATAATCGTCGATGATGAGGATCCGGTTCATGAAGTCCGCCGTCCTTGACCCAGGATACGAGCTATTTCGGCAGCCAGCAGGGGCATCTTGAAAGGCTTGATCAGCGTGGCCTGCACCTGGAAGGCGCTCAGATGGTGCAACTCGTGCTCGTAGCCGGTGATGACGATGATGGGCAGGTCTTTCCATTTCTCACGAACCAGGCGCATCAATTCAATGCCGCTGATGCGCGGCATGTTGAGGTCGGTGATGAGCAGGTCGGGACGCCAGTCGGCGAGCAGGCCCCAGGCTTCCTCGCCGTCGGCGGCGGCCCGCACGGGCTCGAAGCCGTAGATCGCCAGGAATTGCGCCAGGACCCGGCGGAAGTCGTCGTTGTCCTCGACCACCAGGACGGAGCGCGCTGCTTCCAACTTCATCACGCGAGGGTCTCTCCCAAAGCTCCCATCAACATACGCCGGCGTCCGGCCAATCTCAAGACGGGGTCGACGACTTGCCCCTTCGTCGGACGGCGGCCGCCCCGCCGCTCCCCTCACGCGTCGGGTCCTTGCCGCCGGGCGGGACCGCGCCGGCCTTTCCCCCGCCCGCCTCCAGGTCGTACATGTGCACGTTGGGCAAGGCGTAGTCCTTGATGCGCGGATCCTTCAGGTGGTTCAACTGGTCGAGGATGCCCTGGATCGCCCCCACCTGGTCCTCGATGGACTGCAGGGCGGCGAGGGCTTCCGGCCCCAGCGCCGGCTGCAGGAAGCGCACCAGCTCGACCTGGGCCAGGACCACCGAGAGCGGCGTGTTGATGCGGTCGGAGACGGTGACGGCCATCCGCTCGATGCCGCTCAGGCGCTCCGCCTCCAGGCGGGCCTGCTCCAGCTTCTTCAGCTCGCTGATGTCCTTGGCCACGCCCAGGACGCCCATGATGCGGTTGCGGGCGTCGCGCATCCAGCTCAGGGACAGCTGGACCGGCACGTCCCGCTCCCGGGCGTGGAGGGTGGTCTCCACCGTGAGATGGTCCTGCCCGCGGCGCAGGGCGCGGCGCAGATCGGTCAGGACGCGGGTGGCGTCCGGGTAGAGGCCGGGGGCGTGGAGGCCCACCATCTCCCGGGCCGAGAGGCCGAGCATGGCCTCGGCCCCGGGGTTGAAGAGGGTGATGCGCCCCAGCCGGTCCGTCACGACGATGGCGTCGGTGGCCGAGGAGACGACGCTGGTGAGGAACTCCCGCGCTGCCTGGTTCTCCTGCAGCAAGCGCTGGCTGTGGATGGCCGCCGCCGCCTGCAGGGCCAGCACGCTGATGAAGCTCTCCTCGTCCTCGAGGGAGGCGAGGGCTTCGTCACCATAGAAAAGCATCAGCCCGTAGACCTCGCCTCCATCCACCACGGGCACGGCGAGGAGGGAGATGGCGCGTTCCCGGTCGCGCACGGCAGGGGCCCAGGGGGGCAGTTGCTCGGGCAGGGGCCGGAAGCGCAGGCGGCGTTCCCGATTGGCCAGCAGGTAGGGCAGGGGGTCGTCGCCGGGCATGCCGGCGGGCAGCAGGCTCTCCCCCGGCTCCAGGGTCAGGCCCTTGGCCAGGGCGCAGGCGCGGCGCAACTGGTGCTCGTTCTTGCGGTACTCCCAGGCCACCACCGCCTGCACGCCCTCCAGGTCCAGGGCGGTCTGGGCGAACTGGGCGAGGATGGCCTGTCCATTGCGCAGGTCCCGGATGCGCCGGGAGAGGTCCAGCAGTCCGCGCAGGCGCGAACTTTCGCGCCGGGTGGCGGCGTAGAGCCGGCTGTTGTCGATGGCCATCGCCGCCTGCGAGGCGAAGGTCGTGCACATGCGCAGATCCTGGTGGGTGAAGAGGCGCGCGGGCGAGTGGCTGTCCACCCGCAGGACGCCCAGCACATTGTCGAGGATCTTGAGCGGCACCATGATGCAGCTCTGCACGTGTCCCGCGTCCTCGGGCAGGAATTGGCGGACGGAGACCGGCTCGGAGAGCAGGAGGGGTTTCTGCTGCCGCACGACGATCCCCTCCGGGCATTCGCCCACCGGCAGGGGCGGTGCCTGGTCCTCCTGGTCGCGCCGCAAGCGGGCCAGATGGCGGCCGTCGGGACTGAGCAGGAGGAGGCTGGCCTCGTCCGCCTCGGTCAGGCGGCGGATCCAGGCCAGGCAGCGTTCCAGCACCTGCCCCAGGTCCAGGCTCGATCCCAGGTCGACAGCGGCCTCGAAGAGGGCGTTGAGCCTCTGGTTGAGGCGCGTCAGCTCGTGATGGCTGCGCATCCGGCGTTCGATGATGCGGAAGATGCAGAGGGAACCGAGCAGCTCGCCCGAGGCGCCGCGGATGGGGCTGGCGTTGAGCGAGGCGTGGATTTCCCGCCCGTCGGCGCGGCGCAGCAAGACGTCCTGGTCGCGCAGGCTGTCCCCCCGTTCCGTCAAGGTGCTCAGTTCCGCCACGGCGGCGGCATCGAGCAGTCGGCCCTCGGCCGGCCGGTTGAGCAGCTCGTCGACGGGCAATCCGAGCAGGCTCTCCGCCACGGTGGAGACCAGGATCATCTCCTGGTCGGGGCTGAGCACGACAATGAGATCGTCGCTGCTGTTGACGATGCTGCGGAAGAACTCGCGCACGTCCTGCAGCTCGCGCGTCTGGTCCTCCAGCCGCTGGCGGAAGCCCTCATGCAGGCGGGTGCGGGAGACGGCCAGGGCGATGGAGGGGCAGGCCAGCTCGAGCAGGGCCTCGTCGCTCTCGTCCAGCCGGCCCGGTTCCCGGTGCGAAAGGTGGACCACGCCCAGCACTCGGTCGCCCAGCTTGAGGGGGGCGCAGAGCAGGGTGCGTGGCGCGCCGCCCTCGCCGTCGCCGTTGCGCGGATGGGGCAGGAAAACGGGATCGAGGTCGGTGTCGGGCACCAGCCGTGAGCGGCCCTGGCGCGCCACCCAACCCGCCACGCCCCTGTCCAGGGGCAGGGTGCGCTCGTCGGGGCCGGGGCGGGTGGGGTCGGCCGCCACGATCTCGAGGCGCTCGTGCCCTGGATCGAGCAGCCAGAGCGAGGCGCTCTCGGCGCCGAAGGCTTCACGCAACATGGCGGGCAGCCTGTCCAGCAGCGCGTCGCCCTCCAGGTTGGCAGACAGCAGTTCTCCCACTTCGCGCAGGACGGACAGGTGGTCCAGGCGCAGTTGCAAGTCGTCCACCTGCTCCAGGAGCGACTGCCGCATCTCCTGCACGGCATCATCCTGGGTGCGCAGGACATGGTCGGCCCGCAGCAGGATGAGTTCCAGCTCGGCGGAGGGCGGATCTCCCTCCAGCAGGGCGTCGAGCACCCGCCGCAGCTGGCGGCGCAATTCGGGGGCGCGCTCAGCCACGCTGCTTGCCCATGCCCAGGTCGGGCAGCTGCCAGGGCATCAAACCCAGATGGAGCGCCAGACCTGGATCGGAGAGGCCGCCGGGGACGCCCAGGTCCGCCACCGCTCGCAGCAGGGCCCCCCGTCGACCGGCCGCGCCGCCCACGGCGACGGGATCCTCCATCGCGGCCAGGGCCTGGATGATCTCCGGGTTGTACCAGCGCTGGCCGCCCATCACCTCCAACAGGCGACGGCCCCACTGGGCGGGCGGGTTGGCGGGCGCGATGGCGGGATCAGCAAGACGGACCGGCAGCTCCAGAAGCCGCAGGAGGGTGCGCTCCACCCGGCCGGGGGGCGTGGCCTCGGTTGTCCGGGCCTCCTCGAGCAGGCGCAGCAGACGCTCCCCCGCCTCCCGCAGGATGCGGGCCCGCTGGTCGGCCGCGGCCTGCCCGGCCGGGGAGGGGAGGATGAGCAGGGTGGTGCGCAGATGGCTGCGGACGGCCTCCTCGCCCAGGATCTGACAGGCCTCGCGCGCATCCTGGGGCAGGTCGCGCCCGGCCCGTGGCCACGATCCGGCCCGCCGCAACAAGGCAAGAAGCAGCACGGGATGATCCTCGACGAGAGCGGGCAGGGCGTCGGCGGGCGAGGCGGCGAGACGGTCGCGCAGGGCAGCCGCGTGCGTCATCCCCAGACCGGGGCGCAGGAGAAGGTCCATCACGCATCTGATCGTCATGCCTGATCAGCCGCCATTTGTCGGCCGCGTCCACCGCCGACCGCACCGTCAATGTGACATGGTCGCACCCGCGCATCGACCGGCAAGGGTTGGTCTGAAAGCAGGCGGACAGGTCGCGAGGCGGCCGGAAGGGCCGGTTGTCGCACCGCGCCGCCTCCCGCCGCTTCCAGGGCGCCGGAAAATATGGAGGATTCCCGGGGCCGCAACAATCATTATCAGCAGTCGGAACAGCCCACTTGAGCAGCGGGGCAAAGCCGTTGATCCATCACGACAAAGCTGGAAGGGGAGCGCCCCACGGGCGCCGTGGACCGATGATGGAACAGACGCGGGGGAAGCACCCGACCCCGGCGGCATGGCCGCGAAGAACTGATTGAAGCGGAAGAAGGCGGCGACCAGATTTGAACTGGTGATCGAGCTTTTGCAGAGCTCTGCCTTACCACTTGGCTACGCCGCCAAACGAAAGCGTCCGCCGAGGCGGACGCTGCTCACAAGCGAGAGACGGGGTTCGAACCCGCGACAACCACATTGGCAACGTGGTACTCTACCAGCTGAGTTACTCTCGCGTCTGTCAGGCCGTGAATCTAATGCGCCTGGGCATTACAATCAAGGCGCCGCATGGAGCATAGCGGGGTCGAACCGCTGACCTCTTGACTGCCAGTCAAGCGCTCTACCAAACTGAGCTAATGCCCCAGCGATTTCAAAGGCCATGAATCTATCGGATGATGGCCTGCTTGTCAAGGCAGGCCGTCGCCGGGCAGGTCCGCCCCCAGTTCCCCCAGGATCTGGCTGACGCGGCGGGCGGCGGCCAGGATCTGCTCCACCGAGGCGTCGCCGCCTTCCCCGTCAAGGGACAGCAGTTCGGCCCGCCCCGAGATGACTTGCAGATGCTGGGCGATGCGTCCGTGGATCTCGCGGGCGATGCGCATGCGCAGGCGGCGTCCCTCCTCCTGGATCAACTGGCGGTCCAGCATGTTCTCGAGCAGGATGAGCAGGAGGGCGTCGCCGCCGTCCAGCACGACGGGAATGAAGCGCAGCTTGTGCAGGGCGCTGGTCTCGCCCCCCGGCGACTTCAACCAGAAGTCGTTGATGGTCGCCTCCTCGCCGGTCTGCTCCACGTGGATGAGGGCATGGCCCACGCGTGGATTGTCCAGGCTGGGGGCGGCGCCGAACAGGCTGCGGCCGACCCCGGCCGCCTCGTCGATGCCCAGCATCTCGGCGGCAAGACGGTTGAGCTGCAGCACCCGTCGCTGGGCATCCAGCATGAGGGCGCCCTTGGTGGGATGCTCCAGGCTGCGTCTGTTGAATTCCTGCATGATGCGCAGCTCCTGGGCGCTGCGCACGAACTCGCGCCGGATCTCGTCGGAGACGCCCGTCAGGTCGGCGCTGAGGTCCGAACTGCGCGCCGCCCCCTGCCGATCCCCCTGCAGCAAGCGGAAGCGCTTGCTGAAGGCCTTTTCCACGCACAGGCGGATCTCCTTGGCGCCAAATGGCTTCAGCAGATAGTCATCGGCCCCCAGGCGGATGGCCTCCACCGCCCGCTCGATGCCGTCGCGCCCTGTGAGGACGATGACCGGGAGGAGCGGATCGTGGGTCTTCAGGTCGCGCAGCTGGGTCAGTCCATCCACACCGGCGGGCGGCACCTCCAGATCGAGCACGGCGAGGTCGGGCAGCGCCTGGCCCAGCGGCACCGCGCTGCGGATCCGTGGCGTGTCGGGCTGCTCCAGCAGCGTCTGATAGCCCAGCGAATCGAAGAGGTGGACCAGGGGCAGGTGCTCCTCGGCCGCGCCGCCCAGGACGAGAATCTGGAAGCCCAGTTGCCCACCCAGCGGGCGACATTCACGGACGCCGCCCAGGCTGTCCGCCATCTGGAAGAGGAAGTCGCTGGTGCCGGTCAGGCGGCGGGTGTCGGCCTCGTCCAGCGCCTGCACCATGGGCAGGCCCGCGGCGGGCTGCACACCATTGGTGGCATAGATGCTCACCCGGTTGCGCCCCTGCTCCTTGGAGACGAAGAGCGCCGTGTCCGCTTGCCGGATCAGCTCGTCCACCGACAAGCGCCGGCCACCGGCGCAGGCCACGCCCAGGGAGATGGTCAGCCCGCCCGCCGCCGAGCGCGGCCGGCCCAGATCCAGGCGCTCCACCATCAGGCGGATGCGCTCGGCCACGAAATTGGCGCCGTGCTCGTCGGTGTCCGGCAGCAGGATGCCGAATTCCTCGCCGCCGAAACGGCCCGTCACGTCCACCTCCCGCAAGCAGGCGCGGACCACCTGGGCCACCATGCGCAGCACCTCGTCGCCCACCAGATGGCCGTAGGTGTCGTTGTAGGCCTTGAAGTGGTCGATGTCGAGCATGATGAGCGAGAGCGGCTGCCCGCGCCGCTCGCCGCGCACCAGCTCCTCCTCGAAGCGCTGGATCCAGTAGTTGCGGTTGTAGACCCGGGTGAGCGGATCGACGAAAGCCATCTCCTGCAGCTCGCGGATGGCCCGCCCCTGGTCGATGGCGATGGAGGCCTCGTGGGCCAGGAGCATGAGCAGGCGCAGGGTGTCGCGGTGCAGCACCTGCTCGTCGGCGTCCAGCAGGTAGAGCCGGCCCAGGATGCGGTAGCCGAAGACGAGGGGCACCACCACGGCGCTGCGGGCCAGACCTTCCCGCGCCAGGAGCTTGAGCGGGTGGTCGTCGTCCAGCAGATCGAGGCGGGCATGATGCTCCGGCCGGGCGCGGGCGAAGAAGCGGTGCCCGAACCGCTCGCGCAGCCCCTGGATGACCCGGTGCAGCACGGGCTCCGCCAGACAGTGCCCGGCCCAGGCCTCGTGGCGCTCGCCGGCCGGCGTATAGAGGGTGGCGAAGGAGGCCTGGCAGGCGCTCAGCTCGCGGGCGCAGGAGAGGAGCAGCTCGAGGATCTTGGACAACTCGCGCGTGGAGCCGAAGATGCGCGAGAAGGCCAGCACGCGATCCAGCTCCGCCATGCGGCGATCCCGGTCGCGCGAGAGGCGGACCACTTCCAGGGTCTGGGAGACGCCGTCCGAGAAGCGGATGACCTGGTCGCGCAGCTGCGCCGGCCAGGGAGTCCCGCCCCGCCGGCTCAAGTTGAGGGTGCCGGCCGCCCCCTGGCTGGTGGAGAGGGGGAGGATGAGGGATTCGTCCACGGGCACGCCGGCGGCCAGGCTTCCCACCAGATGGAGCGGGCGCATCTCGCGCAGGGCCCGGCCGGCCGGCCCGGAGCGGTGGTCGCGGTCCGGCTCCAGCCAGGCGGGATCAAGACCGCGCGCCTCCCGCAGCCGCAGGCGCTTCTGGCCGTCGAGCAGCATGAGGGAGCCGTGACGGCCTTCCACCAGTTGCAGGGCCGTGTCCAGCAAGCTGCCCATCAACTGCCTGACATGGGAATGCAGCTCGCCTTGCTCGTGCCGGCTGTCCGCGGATCTTGGGTCCATCCCCCCTCCGCCGCAACCTCACTTCAAACGACATCGTGCCTCGAGGAGCGCGCGCCGCCTCTCCGACCGCCGCCACGCCGCCCAGGGCGGCGCGGTGGACCCGTGGGTGGATTCACTCCTCTTCGACCTCCTCCTCCTCCGTGTCGCGCAGCCCCAGCTTGACCATCTTCGAGTAAAGCGTGCCGCGGCTGATCTCCAGCAGTTTGGCCGTCTTCGACAGGTTCCATTTGGTCTGGTTGAGGCAGTGCGTGATGAGGGCCGACTCCGCCTCCTGCAGGCTCAGGCTTTTCAGCTTGAGGGAGTGGCCGTCCTCCTGGGGCTCGGCCATGCGGTCGGCGTGGATGTCGTCCACTTTCAGCAGGCGCCCTTCGCAGAACACCACGGCGCGCTCCACCACATTGCGCAGCTCGCGGATGTTGCCAGGCCAGGCGTAGCTCATCAGCTCGTCCATGGCACTGTCCGCCACCTTGTCGATCTTCTTGCCCATTTCCCGCGTCAGCTGGCCCAGGAAGTGGTTGACGAGAAGGGGGATGTCCTCCTGCCTGTCGCGCAGGGCGGGCAACTGGATGGGGATGACATTGAGCCGGTAGAAGAGGTCCTCGCGGAAGCGCCCCTCCTGGATCATTTGGCGGATGTTGCGATGGGTGGCGGCGATCACCCGCACGTCCACCTTGAGCGTCTCCGTGCCGCCCACCCGTTCGAACTCCTTGGTCTGCAGCACGCGCACCAGTTTGGTTTGCGTGCGCATGGGGATGTCGCCCACCTCGTCCAGGAAGAGGGTGCCGCGATCGGCCAGCTCGAAGCGGCCCTTGCGTTGCTCCACGGCATGGGTGAAAGCGCCCCGCTCGTGGCCGAAGAGCTCGCTCTCCAGCACGCCTTCGCCGAAGGAGGCGCAACTGGTCTTGATGAAGGGGCGGTTGGCCCGGTTGCTGAAGTAGTGGACGACGTGGGCCACCAGCTCCTTGCCCGTGCCCGACTCCCCCGTGATGAGGATGGAGGCGTTGGACTTGGCCGCCGTCGCCACCTTCTTGAACACGTCCATGATGGCCGGGCTGTTGCCGATGATGGAGTCGAAGCCGTAGGTCCGGGAGAGTTCGGCCAGGAAGGCGTTGTTCTGCACCAGGCCGTTCTTCTTCTCATCCAGCCGGGCGATGATCTGCAGGGCCTCCTCCGGCTGGAAGGGCTTGAGCAGGAAGTCAAAGGCGCCCCGGCGCATGGCTTGGACGGCGCTCTCGACACTGCCGTGCCCGGTGAGGACGATCACGTCGAGGGAGGGGTAGGACTTGACCACCCGGTCGAGGAGGTCGAGGCCGTTCATGCGGGGCATCTTGAGGTCGGTGATCATCAGGTCGAAGGAACTCTCCTTCTCCAGCCTGGCCAACGCCTCCTCGCCACCCGAGGCGGTGGCGACCTGGTACTTCTCGCCGCGCAGGACGTCCCCCAGCGATTCCAGCATGTTGATCTCGTCGTCGACGAGCAAAATCTTCAAGCGTTGACTCATGGTGTCTCCTCGACTACGCCGGCCGGCAGGTAGATGCGGACGGTGGTGCCGATGCCCAGTTCGCTCTCCAGGGTCAGGTCCCCCCCCGCCCGCCGGATGAAGGAATGGGTCAGGGAGAGGCCCAAGCCCGTGCCCGTGCCGGGCTCCTTCGTCGTGAAAAAGGGATTGAGCACGTTGGGCAGGTTCTCCTGGCTGATGCCCTGGCCCGTGTCCTCGAAACTGATCTGGACACGTCCCCCCTCGCGCCGGCCGCGGATGCGCAGCATGCCGCCACCCGGCATGGCCTGCGTGGCGTTCAGGATGATGTTGAGGAAGGCCTGCTTCAGCTCGTCCAGGTTGAGATGAACGGTGGGCAGATCCTCCATCTCCATCACCAAGCGGATATTGTTGACCAGCAATTCCTTCTTCATCAGATCGAGGGTGACACGCAGCAAATCCGCCAGGTCCACGCGTTCCCGCTCGTGGCTGCTTGTCCGCGCGAAGTTGAGCAGGTTCTCGATGATCTTGCGCGAGCGGTCCACCTCGTTCTTGATGATGCCCATGTGCTTCTTCACCTGGTCGGGCAGGCGCAGATCCTCGCGCTCGATCACCGAGCTGATGTAGTAAAGCGAGGAGTTGATGATGCCGAGCGGGTTGCGCAGCTCATGGGCCACGCCCGCCGATAGTTGCCCCAGGCCGGCCAGTTTCTGGCTTTGGATCAGGGAGAACTCAAGGGCCTGCTTCTCCGTCACGTCCCGGTAGAAGCTTTGCACCACCGGCCGGCCGTTGAATTCGGTGAACATGCAGTTGTAATCGACGAAGATGGTGGAGCCGTCCTTGCGCTGCAGGGGCACGTTCTCGTAGGAGGTGGCCTCCCGCTGCAGGGTGCGCAGCCAGTTGCGCCGCGCCACCTCCTGGTACTCGCTGGAGTGGGTCTCCCAGATGCGGCGGCCGATCAGCTCCCCGCGCTCGAAGCCCGTCAGCTTCTCCGCCTCGCGGTTGACGTCCACGATGCGGGCGCTTTCCGCGTCCACCACGAAGATCGAGTACTTGGCGTTCTCGTAGAGGTCCTGGTAGCGGGCCTCGCTGCGCGCCACCTGGCGTTCCAGCTCCAGCTCGTCCAGGGAGAGGGCGACATGGCGCAGCAGCAACTCGACGATGTGGACCTGCGCCTCGTTGGGCAGGGTGCCCGAGATGGAGTCGTCCAGGCGCAGGCGCCCCACCTCCCGCTGCATGCGATCCAGGATGGGCAGGGTGAGGAAGGCCCCCGCCTCCCAGCGAAGCAGTTCCATCCCTTCGGGCAGGTCGGGCACGACCATGCAGGCCGTCCCGATGCGCAGACGGCAGTTCTCCACCGCTTCGCACTCCCGGCGCCACTGGGTGCTCTGGCGGATCTCCTCCTCCGCCGCCGCCTCGTAGCCGGCGAAGCCCCAGCCCAGGATCGTCTCGCCGTCCCGCAGGTAGAGGGCCGCCCGCCGGAAATAGCCCGAGCGGACCAGGGTCTGCGCCACCTCCTCCAGCCGCTCGCGCACCCGGGCGTGCTCGTCGAGGTCGCCGTCCCGGAGCAGATGGGTCAGGAAGGACGTGGCACGGAAGAGCTTGGCCTTCTGCTCCTCGATGTCCAGGGCGACCGGTCCTGGATCGATCGGCCGCAACTGGACAAGCACGCCGTCCCTTTGGCCGACGCGGGACATCTCCTCCAGCTGGGTCGGGCAGGTGGCGAGGGCCTCCTCCATCGGCCGTTGCAGCATGGCCTCGCCCGGCAGGCCGGTCAGTCGGGTGAAGCCGGCGCTGACCCAGCGGATCTGGCCCTGCTCCCCCAGCTTGACCAGGGGCAGGCACTCCTCGGCCTGGTGGCGGCGATCCCAGGGCGCGCCATCGGCGAAGCCACCGATGGGCCGCAAGCAAAGCACGGTGCCGCGCCGTCGCAGCTGCTCGTCCAGGAGGGGCGTGGCCTGCAGCTCCACCTCGGCGGGCGCGGTGGGATGATCCGACAGCTGGCAGCGCCAAGTCCAGGAGGCGGTGGCCGGCAGGGCATCGTTCAGGAGAGCGAGGGGTGCGGGCTTGGTCGCATTCCCCAGCAAATCCGCCAGCGAAGGGAGGTCTCCGTCGCCCAGCTCGAACCAGTCCGTCGCCACGCCATTGGCCCACAACAGCGCACCGCTGGGGGAGACGACCAGCAAGGCCTCCTCCAGGCCGCTCTCGCTCTCCTCGCGCAGCTCCACTTCGCTCGCCTGCAGCAGGATTTGCCCGGCGACGCTCACCGGGCTGAGTCCCAGCTCGAGCACCCGTTCCGGCCCGCCTGCCCGTTTCACGCGGAGCAGCAGGCTTTCCTCGCCGCCGCCGGCCTGCAGGAATTCCAAGATGCGGCGACGCTGCTTGGCCGGCAGGCCTTCGGGGCCGTCCACGCCCCAAGGGCCGAAGAGGGCCTGGAAGCGCCCGTTGACGGAAACCGGTTGCAGCTGCGCGTCGAAGAGGGCCACGGGGGTGTTGAGGGCCTCCAGCAGGTTGCGGCCCTCCAAGGCGCCACCCGCCTCCTGGACCGCCCGCAGGTGCTGCTCGATCTCCATCTGCCGCTCGGCCTTGCCCAGGCTCAGCTTGAGGATCTCGAGCAGGTAGGGCTTGACGAGGTAGTCCACGGCTCCGCGATGCAGGGCGTCCAGCACGCTTTCGATCGTGCCGTAGCCGGTCACCACCATGATCTGCAGCCGGGGGTAGTTCTTGCGGACGATCTCGATGACATCCATGCCCGTCAATCCGGGCATGTTGAGATCGGTGATGACGAGCTGGACCTCTTCCTGGGCCAGCATCTGGATGCCCGAGGCGCCATCGGGGGCCGCCAGCACCTCGTAACCCTCGAGGGCGAGATACTCGGTCAACACGCGCAAGGCGTCGGGATCATCATCGATGCACAGGATGCGGCGGATGTACGGCATGCGGCTCGTGCTCCATCCTGGTGCGTCTGGACCTGTCAACCTGTTCCCGTCAAACAAAGCCAAAGGTCAGGCTGCCGCGGCGAATCCACAAGGGCAAAGCTGCGATCTGTCCATTGCCCTGATGCTTCAGTACGATGCCCAGGCCTCCGGCGGATCGGATCGCTCCCGGTCCGGCCCCGCCCCGCCAGGTCCGAGCAGGGCCAGGAGCCCCTCCTCCAGGCGGCTGGTGACGCCGGCGCGAGCCTGCACCAATCCCAGGGCCGCCCGCGCCATCCCCCGCCGCTTTCCATCCTCCAGCAGAAGACCCTCCAGCAGGCGGTCGGCGTCGGCCGCCGTCACTTCGGCGGCGCCCCCGCAGGCCAGCAGGTCCTGGGCTTCCTGGGAGACATGATGGCGGGGTCCGAAGAGCACCGGCAGGCCACTGGCGGCGGGTTCGATCACGCTGTGCACGCCGGTGGTGAAGCCGCCCCCCACCCAGGCCAGGTCCGCCCCCGCGTACAAGCCGGCGAGCAGACCCACGCGATCGACGACAATGACCGGTTGCCCCCGCCAGGTATCCTGTTCCAGTGTGCTCAAGCGGCAAGCGGGCAGATCCAGGGCGGCCAGGCGACGCTCCAATTGCTCGAGCCGGGCGGCGTGGGGCTCATGGGGCACCAGCAGCAGGTGGAGTCCGCCGGGGACGAGGGGGCGCAGGCGGGCCACGGCCGGCAGGAAGGCCTCCTCGTCGGGCTCCCAGGTGGATCCGGCCACCAACAGGGTGGCCGCACGGAAGCCGGCGGGCAGCAGCTCGGCGGAGCGGTTGCCCTGGGCCCGCTCCAAGACCCGGTCGAAGCGGGAATCGCCCGTGGCCTCCACCGGCACGGAGCAGCCCGTCAGCAGCTGCTGGAAGCGGTCGGCCATGAGCGGGCCAACCGCCGCGATCCAATCGAAGCCGGCCAGCAAGTCCCGGTGGAAAGACCGCAGCCAGGGCAGGGCCAGTCGGGAGCGGTCGTGGAAATTGGCGTTGACGAAGGCCAGGCGGGCGCCCCGGCGACGGGCCGCCAGCAGCAGATTGGGCCACAGGTCGTGCTTGGTCACCACGGCCAGGTCCGGCGCGATCAGATCCACGAAGCGGCGGGCGGACCAGGGAGTGTCGAAGGGGAGATAGCAGACGAGGTCCGCCTCCACCTCGGCCGGCAAATGGCGCGGTCCGGAGGTGGAAAAGAAGCTGATGACCACGCGCAGCCCTCGTGTGCGCAAGCGTCGGGCCAGGGGACGGATCGCCTCGAACTCGCCCATGCTGGCGCAGTGGATCCAGATGACGGCGGGGGCCGGCGGCAGGGCGGCCAGCTCCCGCGCCAGGCGGGCGGCCCAGCCCCGCCGCGCCGCGATGTTCACCCGGACGCGCGGCAGCAGCCGGCCCACTGTCATCAGAAGAAGCCAGGCCGGCACCGTCAGCCAGCGATACAGGGTCAACATGCCCCCTCCCGCTCAAGGAGGGCCGCCAGCACCTCCGGCGCGCCGATGCCGGCCAGGCAGTCCAGGTGCCCGAGGGGACAGCGGGAACGTCCCACGTGGCTGCATGGGCGGCAGGGCAGCTCCCGTTCCAGGACGCGCAGGCTGTCCCCCACGGGGTAGAAACCCAGCTCGCGGGTGGTGGAACCGAAGAGGGCCACGCCCGGCACCCCGGCCGCGTCGGCCATGTGCAGCAGGCCGGTGTCCCCGGTGACCAGGCAGCGGGCCGCGGCCACGGCGCGGGCCGTGTCCTCCAGGTCCAGCGCGCCGCAGAGGTTCTCCACGCGGTGGGGATCCAGCCCGGCCAGACACCGACCCAGATCCTGCTCGGCCGGGCCGCCCAGGAGGACAACGGGCCAGTCCGTCCGCGCCAGGACGAGCGTCAGCAGCTCCGCCCAGCGGGTCTCGGGCCAGGCTTTGGTGGCGAAACCGGCGCCCGGCACCAGGGCCAGCCGGCGTCCGGCGCCGTGGCGCAGGGTCTCGCCCGCCACCACCAGCCGGGGGCGCAGCTCCGGTCCGGGATCCTGCACGCCGATCAGCCGCAGATAGCGGCGCCAGACCGGCCCGGGATCGCCACGCCAGGCGGCGGGCAGGGCGCGCCCATGCACCAGCAGCCACTTCTGCCGGCGGTGCTTGGGCAGGCGCGCCTCGCAGCGGGGCCAGATGCGGTGGGAGCGCCAGGTGTTGTGGAGGTCGATGCGGCGGTCCACCTCCAGGTCCCGCAGGCGGGCGGCCAGCTGCCGCAGGTCGTGGCCGCGCACCGGCTCGGGCAGGGCCAGCACCTCGTCCACGGGCGGCCAGCCTCGCGGAATGGCGGCAAAGCGCTCCTTGGTCACGTAGACGACGGGCCGCCCCGGCTCCCGCTCCTTGAGCACGCGCGCCACCGGCTCCGTCAGCAGGATGTCCCCCAACGCGGAGAGGCGCAGAAGGGCGGTGGCGCTCACCGGGTCGCCGGTTCCCGCGGGAGCGCGACGATGCCCGGGACGGGGAAACCCGGCGTCGTCCACAGCTCGAAGCCGCCCGCCCCGTCCGGCCGGCAACAGGCTCCTTCGACGCGTGCTTCCGCCGCCAGCAAGGCCAACCCCTCCTCCGGCCCCAGCACGGCCAGGGCCAGGGCCCAGACCCGCGCCTCCTCGCCGCTGGGGGCCAGGGCCCAACTGGCAAGGGCCTCCAGGGGTCGGCCGTCGCGGGGATCAAGCAATCCGTTGAGCGCTTGTCCCGCCAGGCGCAGGCAGGGTTGGGGCTCCACCGCGGCCAGGGCCTGCCCGGACAGGGCGACGTTGCCCAGCAAGGATCCATCCGGCCCCGCCAGGGGCAGGCTCCAAACCCCGCCCTGGTTGTCGCAGCGCCAGACTCCGCCGACACGCAGGCGCAGTCCGCCGTGTCCAGCGGCCGTCAGGCTGTCCAGGGCCCGATCGACGAGAACGCCGTCCAGCACTGGATCGAGGTCCAGCTCCATGCCCGGATCGCGCAGGAGGACCCCCAGGTCCACGAAATAAGTGCCGCCTTGATGGACGAGGGCCAGGGCCGAGTCCACCTGCGCCGAGGTGGGCCAGGGCCCGGGCCGATCCGTCACGACCCGATGTGCCCGGCAGGCCAGGCGGCATGCGCTGGTCGCCGCGCCGGACTCGGGGCCGGGGTCCCTCTCCACGATGGGCAAGGGATCGTGCCCGAGCCAGATCCGCTTGAGCGGGCCGGCCAGGGGATCCACCGCGCCCTTGGTGCGGTCCTTCCAGACCAGGCTGCGCAGCACCAGATCATAGGTGGGGCGGCCCAGGCGGCCGGAACGGCTGCCCGCCAAGCGGTTGACCGACGCAATCTCCGAGCGGGGATCGCCGCAGGCCAGGAGGGCGGCGGCTCGCTCCAGCATCGCCCGCGTCGCGATCAGATCCCGGCCACAGTCGCGACCGGCGGCCGGGTGCGCGATGGCCAGTTCCCAGTCACCGACGCTGTGATGGAGAGCGAGCGGCAAGACGCAGGTCTCCGCCGCGGGGGAATCCGCCGCGCCTGTCGGGCGCAGCAGCAACAGAAAGGACATGACAACTGGCAGGAACAATCGATACATGGGCACCTCCCATCATGGCTTCCGCCGCCCTCAGGCGCCGGAACAGTCAATGGCTGCGCTCCACGGCGAAGACGCTGAAGTCGTGCAGCCGCGCCTTGACCGGACTTTCCGGGAAGAGGGCGAGGGCGGCCAGGGCCTGGCGGCTGTAGGTGAGGGCCTGCCCACGGGCATAATCCACGCCGCCCCGCTCCACGGCGAAACGCACCACGCGCTTGAGATCCCCCAGACGGGGCCGGGCCACCAGGCGCTTCATTTCGCGCACCTCGGAGGCCTCGCTGCGGGAGAAGGCGTGGATGAGAGGCAGGGTGATCTTGCGCTCCTTGAGGTCTCCCCCCACCGGTTTGCCGATGAGCGCCTCCTTGCCCGTGTAGTCGAGCAGGTCGTCCTGGATCTGGAAGGCCACGCCCAGCGCCTCGCCGAAGGCGCGCAGGGCCGCCGTCTGCTCCTCCCCGGCCTCGTTGGACAGGCCGCCCAGCACGCAGGAGGCCGCCACCAGGGCCCCGGTCTTGTTGGCGACCATGCGGTAGTAGGTCTCCTCGTCCATGTCCAGGTTTTTCGAGCGGGCGGCCTGGTCCAGTTCCCCCTTGGCCAGCCGGCGGGCGGTGCGGGCCAGGACCTCGAAGACGCGCGCGTCGCCGCACTCCAGCATGGCGAGCAGGCTGCTGGCCAGCAGGTAGTCGCCAAAGAGCACGCTGACCTTGTTCCCGAAAATGGCGTTGAGGCTGGGCATGCCCCGCCGCTTGTCGCTGTTGTCCACCACGTCGTCGTGGAGCAGGGTGGCGTTGTGCAGCAGCTCCACCACCACCGCGGCGAAATGGGTGCGTTCGTTGCTCTCGCCCAGGAGCCGGGCCGACAGGTAGGTGAGGGTGGGGCGCAGCAGCTTGCCGCGCCGCGGCGTGAGAAAGCGGATGACCTGGTCGACGATGGGCGTCTTGCCCGTTTTGATCCACTCGTCGTAGCGGCGACGGAACTCGGCCAATTCGGGCTGGACCAGCTCCTGCACCTGGTCAAGGCGGATCATGCCGGCGCCGTCAACTTGAGAAAGCGCCGCTTGCCCACTTTCAGGACCAGGTCCGCCGCCGGCGCCAGGACCAGGCCCTCATCGACCACCCGCACACCGTCCAGGCAGACCGCCCCCTGCCGCACCAGTTTGCGCGCCTCGCCCTTGCTCGCCGCCAGTCCGGCCTCCACCATCAGATCGATCAGGGGTGTGGCCGCCGCCAGGGGGCGCTCCGCCAAGTCGTCGGGCAGGCCGCCCTGGCGGAACATGGCGTCGAACTCCGCTTCGGCGGCGCGGGCCTGCTCCTCGTCGTGGTAGAGGCGGACCAGCTCCCGGCCCAGCCGCCGCTTGTGCCGGCTGGGATTCTCTCCCGCCAGGAGCGCCGCCCCGATGGCGTCCAGCTCGGCGACGGGCAGGTCGGTGGCCAGGCGGAACCAGCGCAGGATCAACTCGTCGGGGATGCTCATGGTGCGGCCGAAGATGTCGCGCGGGCTGTCGCAGACGCCCACGTAGTTGCCCAGCGACTTGGACATCTTCTGCTGGCCGTCCGTCCCCTCGAGGATGGGCATGGTGAGGATGACCTGCGCCTCCTGGCCATAAGCCTCCTGCAGGGAGCGGCCCACCAGCAGGTTGAAGGTCTGGTCGGTGCCGCCCAGTTCCACGTCGGCGGCCAGGGCCACGCTGTCGTATCCCTGGATCAGCGGATAGAGCATCTCCATCATGGTGATGGGACTCTGCTCCGTGTAGCGGCGGCGGAAGTCCTCCCGCTCCAGCAGCCGGGCCACCGTGTAGCGGCTGGTCAGGCGCAGGAAATCGTCGATGGCCATGGGGGCGAACCACTCGCTGTTGAAGCGGATGACGGTGCGCTCCGGGTCCAACAGCTTGAAGATCTGGGTCTTGTAGGTCTCGGCGTTGGCCAGCACCTCCTCGCGGGAGAGGGCCTTGCGCGTCTTGGACTTGCCGCTGGGGTCGCCGATCATGCCGGTGAAATCCCCGATGAGGAAGACGACGGTGTGGCCCAGGCGTTGGAAGGTGCGCAGCTTGTTGATGACCACGGCGTGGCCGATGTGGAGATCCGGCGCCGAGGGGTCGGCCCCGAACTTGATGATCAGTGGCCGCCCGCTGGCCTGCGAGCGCTCCAGCTTCCGCTCCAGCTCCGCCTCGGGCAGGATCTCCGCGGCGCCGCTGCGGATCTCCTCAAGTTGCGTGGCGACGGGGGGGAAGGCTGTGCTCACCGCTGGTTCCTTTCCTTCATGATGCGCTTCAGGTCACGTTCCACTTCCCGCTTGGCGATGTCCGTGCGCTTGTCGGCCTGCCGCTTGCCCGCCACCAGGGCCAGGCGGCACTTGACCAGGTGCTTCTTCCAGTAGAGGGCCAGGGGCACCAGGGTGCGGCCCTCGCCCTCCACCTCGCGGGCGATCTTGCGGATCTCGGAGGCGTGCAGCAGCAGCTTGCGCATGCGCGTCTCGTCATGGGCGCCCACCGTCCCCTTGGCATAGGGAGAGATGTGCATGCCCATCACAAAGATCTCTCCATCCACGACCCGGGCCCAGGCTTCCTTGAGGCTGGCGTGGCCTTCCCGGCAGGACTTCACCTCCGTGCCGCAGAGGGCGATGCCCGCCTCCCAGGTCTGCAGGATCTGGTAGTCATGCCGGGCCTTGCGGTTCTGGGCGATGTACCGGGGCTCCTCCGCGGGCTTCTTCTTGGTCATGGGGCGGGCGGCTTCTCTTATTTGGGCGCCGGACGGCCGTAGGCCTCGGCAATGCGGGAGGTCAGTTCCCGGTAATCCGCCGCCTCGACCAACGGCACCTTGGCGGGGGCGGTCAGCTTGGTGAAGAACTGGTCCTTGTTGCCGCCCGCCAGGACGAGCACCTGGGTGGACTGCGGCACAACCGGCGTGATGAAGGGATCGGAGAGGGGGCCGCGGCGGGCTTCCCGCCCCACATGCAGGCAAAGGATGGGCAATTTCGCGGCGCGGGCCCGGGCGATCAGCCCCTTGATGCGGGCCAGCTCCACGTCGGTGGCGTTCTTGGCCTGGCCCAAGCCTTTTGAGCTGCCGCCCACCACCAGGACGAGGGATTGGGCGCCGGCGAGGGAATCCGCCGTAAGGGTGGAGCTGGCGCGGGCCTGGCTCACGCCGGCCTTGGTGAAGAGCTGGCGGGCCAGGAGCAGATCGCTGCTCTGGCCGGCGCAGGTGATGAGCACGGGCTCGCGGAAGGGTGGCGGGGCGGCCGGGGCTGCGATGGGCGCGCCCAGCATCCAGCACATGAGGGCGATGATCAACAGGCGCATGGGGATTCCGTGCTTGTGAGAGTTGTCAAAGGCTTGCGAAGATAGGAAAAGCGTCCGCCCCCCGCCCCACTGGCCCTCCCCTGAGGCCAGACTGGCGGCACCGCGAGTCCTTCCGCCGATCAAGCCGATTGTTCAGCTCATGACAGTGATTGAATGAGCTTTCGCCTGTTTTGCCCGATGTTCATACAAATTTTAATCAGTCTAAACTCATATCAACAGGCATGGAGTCAAGCGGGGCGGTTCATGGGGAAGATGTTTCGGCCAGGGCCAGGACGTGGCCCCAGGGGTCCAGCGCATAACCGGCCCGGTCGCCCCAGGGCCGCGCGGCCACGGGATCGAGCAGGCGGGCGCCCGCCGCCAGGGCGCGGGTAAGCCAGGCCTCGGCGTCATCCACGGCCAGATAAAGCTCGGCGCGGAGGGGGGCGGGGGGCGCTTGCGGGGCATCGCCCCGGAAGCAGACGGCCAGCGCCGGCAAGAGGCGGCGGATGCCTGCTTCCGGCATCAGCCCCAGGAGCAGGCCGCCGGGCAGTTCGAACTCCGTCATGCCCGGCACGTGCAACACGGGCGGCGCTGCCAGCAGGGCCTCGTAGAAACGGCGTGCCGCCTCCTGTTCCGGCACGTAGAGGATGACCATGGAACGGCTCATGCCAGCAGCTCCCGATAGATGGCCAGGGTCCGCTGCGCCATGCCGCGCGGGCTGAAGTTCTCCCGCACCCAGGGCGGACCCGCCGCGCCCAGTGACAGGCGCAGCTCCCCGTCGTCCAGCAGCCGCGCCAGGCCTTCGGCCAGGGCTGGTCCGTCATCGGGCGCCACCAGCCAGCCCGTGCGGCCGTGCAGCACGCCCTCGGGGATCCCCCCCGCCCTCGTGGCCAGGACGGGCAGGCCCAGGGCCTGGGCGAGCAGGGCCACGCTGCCCAGCCCCTCCTCGCGCGAGGGCATGGTGAAGAGGTCGAGGCCGCCCAGCCACTCGGCTGGCCGCGCCGGCAGCGGATGGAAGCGGACCACGGCCCCCAGACCCAGGCGGTGGACCATGGCGCGCAGTTCCGCCTCCTCGGTGCCATCGCCCGCCAGATGCAGGACCAGGCCGGGATGGACCGGCAGCACCGCCGGCAGGGCGGCCAGCAGCAGATCAAGCCCCTTGTGGCGGCGGAAATGCCCCAGGAAGCCCAGGGCGGGTCGGCCCTCCAGGCGCGCCTGCACGGCGGGGAATTCCGGCCAGTCGGCGCTGCTGTGGACGCAGGCCAGGCGGGGCCGGCCGCCCGCGCCCAGACCGGCCTGCGCCAGACGGCGACGAATCTCCTCCGAGACGCAGATGACGGCGTCGGCGCGCTTCAGGCGGTTCAGTCCGGCCGGAGCGGGCTGGTCGGGAATGCGGCGGTGGGCCACCCGGCGGGCCGGGCCGGCGGCGAGGAAGGCCAGGGTGGAGCGTCCGGTGTGGGCATGGAGCACATTGCAGGATGGGCGGAGAGCGGGCAGGAGAAGAGGCAGCAGGCCCCAGAGGGCGCGCGGCAGGAGGCGCAGCCGCGCGGGCGGCAGCAGGGTGGCGAGGCGCTCGGCGAGGGGACTGCCTGCGCAGACGAGGGCGTGGTTCTCGACGCCCAGCCGCTCCAGCTCCCGGATGAGCAGCCAGGTCTGCCCCTCGCCGCCACCCCAGCGGCTCTGGTCGTTGACGTGGAGGATGCGCGGCTCAGCCATCGGCCCGTCCGGAGCGCCCGTCCAGCCAGGCTTCCCACAACTTGGCCTGTTTGAGCAGGACGTAGACGGCCGCCACGGCGCTCAGCACGAAGCCACGCCGGCCCATGAGGAAGCCGCCTTCCCACAGATACATGCGGCAGAACTTCCAGGGAGGATCAAGCACCAGCTTGAGCAGCGAGGGCCGTCGCCCTGCCTGCCGCTGCTCGCGGGCCAGCTGGCTGGTGTAGCGGTTGATCTTCTCCAGGTGGTGCTCGAGGTCGCGATAAGGCCAATGCAGCAGCCGCGTGCGCAGGGACACGACCACCAGCTCCTCGCCCGCCACCGCGTCGTGGACCCAGCTGCCGGCGAAGCGGGCCCGCGTGCGGTTGAAGAGCCGCGTGGCGCCATCCCGCCGCCAGCCCGTCCAGTCCACCCAAGCGCCCAGGTGCCAGTTGCGGCGGCGCAACCGACCCGCCCGCTCCGGCCGCGACCAGTCCCAGGCCGCCAGCTCCTCCGCCAGGCCCTCCGCCAGCGCCTCGTCGGCGTCCAGGGAGAGGAGCCAGTCATGGGCGGCGGCCGCCACGGCCACGTTCTTCTGCCGGACATGGGATTCAAACTCATGGACGAGGAGACGGGCACCGGCCGCCTCCGCCGCGCGGCGCGTCCCCTCCGTGTGGCGCGCATCCAGCACGACGAGCAACTCGGCGCAATGGGGACGCAGGCTGGCCAGGCAGGCGGTCAGGCGCTCCTCCTCGTCGCGGGCGATGACGATGCCGCTCAGGGGCGGCCGCGCGGTTCCGGAACCGGCCACCTCAGACCTCTCCCGCCTTCAGGCTCAGGCGGAGGGCCTTGCGCCGCTCGTTCTCGTCCAACAGGGACTTGCGCATGCGCAGGCTCTCGGGTGTCACCTCGAGGAACTCGTCATCCGCCAGGAATTCAAGGCATTCCTCCAGGCTCATCAGCAGCGGCGGCGTGATGCGCATCGCCCGGTCGGTGCCGCTGGCCCGCATGTTGGTCAGCTTCTTGCCCTTCTGCACGTTGACGACGATGTCGTCCTCGCGGCAGTGCTCGCCGATCACCTGCCCCATGTAGACCCGGTCGCCGGGCGCGACGAAAAAGCGCCCCCTGTCCTGCAAGGCGTCCAGGGAATAGGCCACCGCCTCCCCCTCCCCCATGGAGACGATGCTGCCCGACTGGCGGCCGGGAATGCTGCCCTTGAAGAACTCATACTGCAGGAAGCGGTGGTAGAGGACGATCTCGCCCCCCGTGGCCCGCAGCATGCGGCTGCGGAACCCGATCAGGCCGCGGCTGGGCATGTGGAACTCCAGCTTGGTGCGCAGCTCCCCCGGGTCCATCTTCAGCATCTCGCCCCGCCGCTGCGCCACCGTCTCGATCACCTGGCCCACATGGGCGTTGGACACGTCGACGGTCAGCACCTCCACCGGCTCGGCTTTCTTGCCGTTGATCTCTTTGTAGATGACGCGGGGCTGGCCCACCATGAACTCGTAGCCCTCCCGCCGCATGGTCTCCATCAGGATGGAGAGGTGGAGGATGCCCCGCCCGCTCACCTTGAAGCTGTCAACCTGGGCCGTGTCCTCCACCCGGAGGGCCATGTCGCGCTCCGTCTCCTTGCGCAGGCGCTCCCGCACCTGGCGGCTGGTGACGAGGCGGCCCTCCTGGCCGTAAAAGGGACTGGTGTTGACCATGAAGGTCATGGACAGGGTGGGTTCGTCCATGGCGATGATGGGGAGCGGTTCCGGCTCCTGGAGGTCCGCCACCGTGTCCCCGATGTCCACGCCCTCGAGGCCGATGAGGGCGCAGATCTCCCCACAGCCGGCCCGCGGGATCTCGCGCCGGCCCAGGTTGTCGAAAACGAGGAGCTGTTTGATCTGGCGGGTCTGCCGGCTGCCGTCCCGCTTGAGCAGGGCGATGGTCTCCCCGTTCGATACAGCGCCGCGGAAAATGCGGCCGATGCCGATGCGGCCCACGTAATCGCTGTAGTCCAAGGCCGTGATGAGCAGCTGGAGCGGTCCCTCGACCACTTCGGGGGCGGGTATCTCGTCGCGGATGCAGTCAAGCAGCGGATCAAGTCCGGTCCGCGGATCCCCCAGCCGGCGCACGGCCCAGCCCTGGCGGCCGGCGGCGAAGACGACCGGGAAATCCAGTTGGCGGTCGTCGGCGCCCAGTTCAAGGAATAGCTCGAAGATCTCGTCCACCACCTCGAGCGGCCGCGCGTTGTCGCGGTCCATCTTGTTGACGACGACGATGGGTTTGAGATGGAGCTGCAGGGCCTTCTGCAGCACGAAGCGGGTCTGGGGCATGGGTCCTTCGAAGGCGTCCACCAGCAGCAGCACACCGTCCGCCATCTTGAGCACGCGCTCCACCTCGCCCCCGAAATCGGCGTGGCCGGGCGTGTCGATCAGGTTGATGCGCACGTCCCGCCACTCCACGGCCAGGTTCTTGCTGACGATGGTGATGCCCCGCTCGCGCTCCAGGTCGTTGGAGTCCATCAACCGCTCGCGAACCACCTGGTTGTCGCGGAAGACATGGCAATGCTTGAGGATCTCGTCCACCAGGGTGGTCTTGCCGTGGTCGACGTGGGCGATGATGGCGACGTTGCGCAGCGACATGGAGTCCTTTCGGGTGTTTTCCGTGCCAAGGTAGAAAAGACGGGGGCGGCATCGGGGGTACATGGACAGCCGGCCCGAGGGAGGCCATCCGGCGCGACGGCACCTGGCAGGACACCGCCTGTCGCCGGGGCTCGCCCTGCGCCGCGCCCTGGCCGAGCGGCTGGTCCTGCGCAAGCTGCGGATGGCGGCGGGCGGCCCCAAGAAACTGCTCGTCTCGGGGGGAGCGCCGCTCGATCCCGTCATCGAGGATTTCATCCTGGCGGCCGGCCTGCCCATCTGCCAGGGCTACGGCCTGACCGCGACCAGCCCCATCGTCACCTGCAACCGTCCCGGCGAATTCCGCACGGGGATGTGGGCCGGCTGGACGAGGACGGCTACCTGCTCATCACCGACCGCATCAAGGATCTCATCATCACCAGCCAGGGGAAGAACATCGCCCCCCAGCGCATCGAGTCCATCCTCGCCCGCGACGCCTTCATCGAGCAGGCGGCCACCGTGGGCGACGGGCGCAAGTGCGTGACGGCCCTCATCGTGCCGGTCTTCGCCCGGCTGGAGGCCTTCGCCCGCGAGCATGGCCTCGCCCGGGAGAGTCGCGAGCACCTGCTGCGCCTGCCCGAGATCCTCGACCTGTTGCGCCGCAGCATCGAAGAGCAAACCGGCGAGCTGGCCCGCCACGAAATGGTGTGGCGCTTCGCCCTGCTCCCCGACCTCTTCAGCGAGGCGGCCGGCGAGATCACGCCCACCCTCAAGCTGCGTCGCCGGGTGATCCAGGACCGTTACCGTGAGCAGATCGACGGCATGTGCCGTCCCCTTGACGAGGCGATGGACTCCCTGGGCTCGCCCCCGCGGCAGCGGGAGGCTTGAGCCAAGACGGGGTGGCCGGGCGAGGATCGGTTCTGGAACAGCAGGTGGAAGGAAGGATCAGCCGCGCCTGCGCCGGCCGGGCGCGGGCTGCTCCGCTTGGCGACGCTCCGCCTCGCGGACCTCCTCCTGGAGGGCGGCCAGGTCGGGGGCGGCGGCTTCGCGGGCGAGCAGGGCCTTGAGGGCGGCGGCGGCCTGGGTCGGATAGCCCTGCTCCAGATAAAGGCGGATGAGGCGACGGGTCATCATGCTGCGCGGATCGAAGAGGTCCCCGGCGCGGGCGCCCACCCGCCGGCCGGGATCATCGGGCAGGCCGCGGGGCAGGGTCAAGGGCCGGCCCAGGCTCTCGAGGCGTTCGGCCTGCTCCTGTAGCGCCCGCTCGCGGCCGGCCGGGACGGGGGGCGGCTCCCCCTGCTCCAGGTCCTCCCCGTCATCCTCGTCGGCCGGGGACTCGCCCTCCTCCCCCGCCACCGTTTCCGAACTAGCCGCTTCAACCGGCACTTCCGCCCCGGCCGCCGTCGCTGCCACCGGGACGACCGGCTCCGCCGACGCTTCAGCGCTCTCCGCCTCGGGGTCCAGCGCCGAACCCTCCGCCGACTGGCCCTGTCTCCTTTCGTGGTCGTCCAGCAGGCGGCGGAACATGGCCTCGCGCCGGGCGGCCTCCGTGGCCGTGGGACGCAAGGCCTGCTCGTACTCGGGGACGCGGCGCAAGCCGGCCTGCTCCAGCTCCAGGTTGAGCCGGGGGCTGAACTGGTCCAGCTCCCAGACCTGCTGCAGCAGCTCGAGGTAGCGCAGGGAGTCCTCCCGCGCCGCCGCCAGACGCTGGGTCCAGCCGGCGTGGATGCCTGGCGCCGAGCGGCAGACCTGCTCGCGCAGCTCCTCGGCGCGCCGCTCCTCACCGCCCTGGGCGGCCAACTCGGCCGCCACCAGCTGGGCGCTGGAATAGCCCGCCAGGTCGGCCGTGCCTTTGCGGAGCAGGGCGGCGGCCTCCCGCGAACGGCCCGCGGCCAGCATCAGATCGGCCAGGCGGGCATGCAGCCAGGGATGGCGCGGCAGCTCCCGCCGCAGCTGGCGCACCTGCGCCTCCAGATGGCGGCGGCGCTCCGTCACCAGTCCGCCACCAGCTGCTGGTTGATCGCCTCGACCAGGCGTTTGGCCGCCTCGGCAATGGCCTCGGCGCGGGTGGGCGTGCCGCTGGGATCGTAAGTGGCCCACTCGGAAAAATCCTTGCGCCACAGGGAGCGATCCTCGACGCGATCCCAGAACTCGGCCTGGAGGCGGATGGTCAGCCGCACGAGGGAGGTCTGCTCGTCCTGGCTGTAGGCGAAGGCGGACTCGCCGATCTGCATGAAGACGAGGTCCAGGCGGCTGTCGGCGTTGGCCTCGTCCGTCACCTTGAGCAAGCCGTCGCGCAGGAAGCGGGCCAGCACCAGCTCGTTCAGTTCCTCGGCCACGCCGAACTCCGCCGTCTGGTTGGCGATGGGGGGGATGGCCACCGTGCGCAAGTGGGGCGGCAGCGTCCCCTTGAAGGAATAGCTGCACGAGCAAACCAGCAGCAGCAGGATCAGCGCCGCCGCGCGTGGGGCCTTCCCTCTCACAGGCCGTGCTTCCTGATCTTGCGGTATAGGGTCCGTTCGCTGATGCCCAGGCTGTGGGCGGCCCGCAGCCGATTGCCGCCGTGTTCGGCCAGCACCTCGCGGATGTGGTCGCGCTCCAGCTCGTCCACGCTCATGGCCGCCAGGTTGAACTGCTCCCCCACCTGGCGTTGCTGCTCCAGCTGTTCGCGCTGGAGGGCCTTGATCTCGGCCAGCTCCCTCTGCAGGTAGAAGAACATCTGCTGCAGCAGCTCCAGGCTGATCTGCGGACGCTCCTCCTCGACCGGCCGCAACACGGGCAGGTGGGGACTGCTCCCCTCCTCAAGCAGGCGGGAGCGCAGCAGCCCCGCCGCGATGGTGCGGCCGCCCGCCAGGATGACGAGGGACTCCACCAGGTTCTTCAGTTCGCGGACGTTGCCCTGCCAGTAGTGCCCGCTGAGCAGGTCCATCGCCTCCTCGGAGAACTCCGCCGTGGGCAGGCCATTGGCCCGGCAGAAGCGGTCGGCGAAGTGGCGGGCCAGCTCGGGGATGTCCTCGCGGCGCTCCCGCAGCGGGGGCAACTGAACGGTGATCGCCTTCAGGCGGAAGAAGAGGTCCTGACGGAAGCGGCCGCGGGTCGACTCGCGGGCCAGGTCGCGATTGGTGGCCGCCACCACCCGCACATTGACGCGGATGACGGCCTGGCCCCCCACCCGCATGAACTCCCCCGTCTCCAGCACGCGCAGGATCTTGACCTGGGTGAAGAGGGGCATCTCGCCGATCTCGTCAAGGAAGATGGTGCCGCCGTCGGCCAGCTCGAACATGCCCTTGCGCTGCCGGTCGGCTCCCGTGAAGGAGCCCTTCTCATGGCCGAAGATCTCGGACTCGAAGATGCCCTCGGGAATGGCGCCGCAATTGACCGTGATGAGCGGTCCGGCGGCGCGCCGGCTGTTCTCGTGGATGGCCCGCGCCACCAGCTCCTTGCCGGTGCCGGACTCTCCCGTCACCAGGACGGAGAGCTCGGTGGGGGCCACCTGGCGGATGAGTGCCGCCACCTGCTGCATGGCCGGCCCGCTGCCCGCCATGCCCACGCTGGCCAATCCCTCAAGCATGCCGTCCGGCCACTTCGGATCGCACACGGAACCAGGCCGCCGTGCGGGCGATGCCCTCGGCGAAGTCCACCCGCGGCTCCCAGCCCAGCAGCTCGCGTGTGGCCTGCCATTCCAGGCAGCTGGTGCGCTGCTCGCCCGCCAGGGCGGGGCCATGGGGCGCCTCGTGGCGGCTGCCCAGGGCCTCGGCCAGCCGCTCATAGAGCCGGTTGACGTCCGTCTCCACGCCGGTGCCCACATTGGCCGCGCCGCCGCAATCGGCGCCCAGGGCCAGCACGTTGGCCCGCGCCACGTCCTCCACGAAGACATAGTCGCGGGTCTGGGTGCCGTCCCCGTTGATGTGCAGCGGCAGGTGCTTGAGCAGGCGGCGGGCGAAGATGGCGACGACGCCCGCCTCCCCGTTGGGATTCTGGCGCGGACCGTAGACGTTGCCATAGCGCAGGGCGAAGGTGGAGAGGCCCTGTACCTCCCGGTAATAGTAGAGGTACTTCTCCACGGCGAACTTGGTGATGCCGTAGGGGCTGATCGGCTTGCATTCCGCCCCCACCGGGGTGGGACGGTGGTCGGTGTCGCCGTAGATGGCGCCGCCCGTGGAGCTGAAGACAAAGCGCCGCACCCCCGTGCGCCGCGCGGCCTCCAGCAGGTTGAGCGTCCCCAGGATGTTGACGCCGGCGTCGAAGACGGGGTTCTCCACGCTCTTGCGCACGTCGATCTGGGCCGCGCAATGCAGGATGGCCTCGAAGCGCCATTCGGCCATGGCTTGCAGCACGGCCTCGTCGGTGATGCCCAGGCGCAGGACCTCGGCCTCCGGGTTGAGGTTCTCCTCGCGTCCGGTGCTGAAGTCGTCCAGCACCACGACCTGGTGGCCGTCGGCCAGCAGCAGGTCCACTGTGGTCGAGCCGATGAAACCGGCCCCGCCCGTCACCAGGATTCTCACGCGCCGATGTCCTTTCGATAGTGGCAGCCCGCGAAGCGAACACAGGCCGCAGCGGCCAGTGCCCGTTGGCGGGCGGTGGCGGCGTCGCGCCCCAGGGCGGTCAGGCCCAGCACCCGCCCGCCGGCGCTGACCAGCCGTCCCGCCTCGTCCAGGGCCGTGCCCGCGTGAAAGACAAGCAGGTCCCACTCGCCGCACAGGTTCTCAAGACCCGTGATGAGATCGCCGCGGCGCGCTGGCCCCGGGTAGCCCTCGGCCGCCAGCACCACGCAGGCGGCCCTCAAGGTTCCGACCATGGGGGGCTCACGTGCCGGCAGACGTCCGCCGCATGCGAGGTCCCAGGCCAACTGCAGCAGGTCGATTTCGAGCAGGGGCAACAGGGCCTGGGTCTCGGGGTCGCCCAGGCGGCAGTTGAATTCAATCACGCACGGGCCGCCCTCCGTCAGCATGAGGCCCAGGTAGAGGATGCCGCGATAGGCTCGGCCTTCGCCGGCCATGCCGGCCAGGACAGGATCCAGGATCTCTCGCCGCACGCGATCGAGCAAGGCCGGTGTGGCCAGGGGGCTGGGGGCAATGGCGCCCATCCCACCCGTATTGGGCCCCGTGTCGCCCTCGCCCAGCCGCTTGTGGTCACGGGCGCTGCCCAGGATCCAAGCCCTCTGCCCGTCGCAGAGGGCGAAGACGGACAGTTCGGGCCCGCTCATGCGTTGCTCGATCACCACCGTGGCGCCGGCCTCGCCGAAGGCCCCCTCCCCCAGCATGGCGCGCAGGGCGGCACGGGCCTCTTCGTCGCTGGTGGGCAGCACCACGCCTTTGCCCGCCGCCAGACCGCTGGCCTTGATCACCACCGGCCAGGGTGCCTGCTCAAGGAAGGCCAGCGCCTCCGCCAGGTCGGTGAAGGAGGCATGGGCGGCGGTGGGCACCTGATGGCGGGCCATGAAGGCCTTGGCCCAGGCTTTGGAACCCTCCAGCTCGGCGGCGGCGCGGGAGGGGCCGAAGACAGGCACGCCGGCCGCGCTCAATGCGTCGCCCACCCCGGCGACCAGGGGCTGCTCGGGGCCGATGAAGACCAGATCCACCTGGCGCGCCCGACAAAAGGCGATGACTGCCTCGGCGTCCAGCATGTCCAGCCCGGGCACGCACTCGACCCTGGGTCCCATGCCGGGATTGCCGGGCGCGGCGAACAGTTTCGCTAGAAGTGGACTGCGGGCGAAGGCCCAAGCCAGCGCCGCCTCCCGCCCGCCGCCGCCCAGGAGCAGGACGCGCCTGGCCATGATCAGGCTTCCCATCCCTGCTTTTTGAAGTAGCGGGCGGGCGAGGCGAGGAAGCTCTCCCAATCCTCGTGCTGGCGCAGGCGGGGATAGAGGTCCTTGCCGGCCAGGATCTCGACCCCCTCGTCCAGCCAGGCCCGCGCCTTCCGGTTTTTCTGCATGGCGCGTGCCAGCCAGATGTAGGCGTCGCGCATTTCCTCGAGGGCGTCATGGATCATGCCCCGCTCGAAGGCGAGGACGTGGGGCTCCAGGCTGTAGCGGCGGTCCATGAAATCAAGGATGCGCTTCGCCTCGTTGGTGGCCGTCCGCTTGAGCAGCATCTGCAGATAAAGCACAGTCGTGTGCTTCATGGTGCGCCAGTCCCGGCGGGTGCGGGTGGAGTCGTCCACCTTGAAGGGGCGGAAAAAGGCCTCGCGCGCCGCCTCGTACATGCCCTTGCGCTCCGCCAGGATCAACTCGATCAGGCAGACCTGCCAATGGTCCTTCAGATCCCGGTAGGGTTCCAGGTCCTTCTGCACAACGGAAGGCTTCTCCTTGAGCGCCCGCGCCTCCAGGGCCGGTCCCGCCTGCTTCTCCCACAGCGCCAGCCGCTTCTTCATCTCGGCGGTGTCGGGGTGCTCGGGCTTGCCGTGCTTGAGCGCCCAGGTCCACCAGCCCTTCTGGGCGGCATCCGTTGCGGTCAGCATCATCTGGTTCGTCCTCCCCTTTCGAATCGTATGTCCGTGCTCATTGGCCGCTTTCGCGGCGGCGCGCCTGGAGGCGCTTCATTGCCCGCGCCGCGTCGCCCCGTCCCCGCGCCTTCAGCTGCAGCCGCGTCTCGCCCTGGCGGACCACCCCGCCCGCCGGGACGGCGCCCGCCGGCACGGCGCCCGCCGGCACGGCG
>JAUXWS010000020.1 GCA_030685015.1 bacterium | reverse complement strand
TGGCCCTTTCAGGCCCAAGGCGGGATCTCCCCAGCTAAGCATGCCGTCCTTCACCGCACGATGGCCGGATCTACGCCGCCTGGACCTTGACCATCGGAGTTTCGCGATCACTCGCCCGCTCGCCCCGTCCGGCGTCGCCTCGTATCCGGTTCTTGTTCATCCACCCGCGGTTTGCGCTCCACGCTTCCTTCCCACGGTCGGTTGCCCTTCCGCAGTTGCGCTTCACTTCGTTCGCGATGGTCTGCTTACGGGAGGCCTTGCACCTCCAGGACGGCGCCCATGCTGGGCGCACGAGTGAGAAGGACCCCGTGGCAGAGTCCACGGGGTCCCGCCCAGGCTGGCCAGCCAACCTCAGATCTTGAACTCGAAGTTGACCCGGTACCAGGTGTCGGGGTCGGAGCCTGAGGCCTCGTGGGAGATGGTCCGCAGGTTGGGGGCGATCACCAGGCCCTTGGCCGGCTTGAAAGCGACACCGACCATGAGATCGGTCTTGCCGTCGTCGTCCGTGTCCGTGTCCGGATCCACCAGCGCCACCTGGGCGAAGAGATCCAGCGGCAATCCGACGGGCAGCTGGTAGTTGACGTAGAAGCCGATGATCTGGCCCGTCACGTCGGTGGCGCCCGTCGTCGTCTTGGTGTCGAACTCCACGCCCAGCCGGGCGCCCATCCCCGCCCAGCCGCCGAAGAGGCCCATCACGTTGGTGGCGTCGTCGGCGTTGATGGGCTCCAGGCTGTAGACCAGGCCGGCGTTCCAGCCGTCATGCTTGTTCAGCGCCGTCTCGCCCGCCACCAGCTGCAGCGAGAGCTTCTTGTACTTGTCGTTCTCCGGTTTCTTGTAGCCGGCGCCGTTGGTCCAGAGCAGGCTGGCCTTGAACAGCCCGCCGAGGGAGTTGGCGTAGCCCACGCCCATGTCGGCGCTGCTGCTGAACTTGTGCTCGTCCATAAGCGGCTTGGACAGGAAGCGGTTGCCGAAGGTGTTCTCCTGCACGTTGAACAGGTTCATGCCCTGCATGCCGAAGGTCCACTTGCCGTAGTCCGTCGACCAGTCCACGCAGGCGTTCTTGACATAGGCCTCCAGCGACCGGTCGCCCGCGTCCGAACCGGCCCGCTCCACGTCGAACTGCAGCTTGTAGGCCAGGTTGTCGGCCGGCTTGCCCGTGATGGTCAGGTAGGCGCGGCCCGTCTCGAACTTGCCGTCCTCGGCCACTCCCTCGGTGGCGTTGTGCGTGTACTCGTAGAAGATCAGGCTGCTCAGGTCCGCCGCCTGGACGGCCGCCGTGGTCAGCAGGACACTCATCAAAATGCTCTTGGACATCGATTGCTCCTTGTGATTGGTGGATGATCCGTTGGCTTCGACCTTATCCCGCCGACCCGTCGGGCGGGCTGTGGGTGGCGTCCTTCCACAGACGCAGATCGCGCAGGGCGCCGTGGCGGGGAATCTCCCCCGACACCATGTAGATGACGTCCTCGGCGATGTTGGTGGCGTGGTCGGCGATGCGCTCCAGGCTGCGGCTGACGCTGATGGCCCGCATCAGGCTCTCGATGCGCGTCAGGTCGTTGTGGCCCGTCTCCGCGGCCAGGGTCTCCTGGATCGCCGAGCGGAACAGCGAGTAGAGGTTGTCCACGTCGTCGTCGTCGGCACAGACCCGCCGCGCCAGCTCCTGGTCCTGGTGGACGAGGCTGTCCAGGCCCAGCTGCAGCATGTCCTGGCTGCGGCCGGAGAGGCGCTGGAGGATGTCCGCCAGGCGCGCGTCGCCGGACAGGTCGATCTTGCCCGCGTTGCCCGCGATGGTCACGGCCAGGTCGCCGATGCGCTCCAGGTCGTTGTTGAGCTTGAGAATGCCCACCAGCAGGCGCAGGTCGGTGGCCACCGGCTGGTGCAGGGCGAGCACCTTGAGGCACTCCTCCTCCACCTCCACCTCCTCCTGGTCGATGCGGCGGTCCCCCTCGATGATGCGCTTGGCCAGGGCCTGGTCGCCCTCGATCACGCTGCGCACGGCGTCGGCGGTCGCCCGCTGCACGGTGCGGCCCAGCTCCTCGACGCGGTCCTTGAGCAGGTTGAGGGCGCGCAGCATGTGCTTGGTCATCTCTCCTCCGGATCCATCAGCCGAAGCGGCCGGTGATGTAGTCGTTGGTCTGCTCGTGCTCGGGCTTGGTGAAAAGGCGCTGCGTCTCGTTGAACTCCACCAGGTTGCCCTCGTAGAGGAAGGCCGTGTGGTCGGAGACGCGGGCCGCCTGCTGCATGTTGTGCGTGACAATGACGATGGTGTAGAACTCGCGCAGTTCGGTGATGAGGTCCTCGATGCGCGCCGTGGAGCGAGGGTCGAGGGCCGAGGCCGGCTCGTCCATGAGCAGGACGGTGGGATTGACGGCCAGCGCGCGGGCAATGCACAGGCGCTGCTGCTGGCCGCCCGACAGGTCGAGGGCGCTCTCCTTCAGCCGGTCCTTGACCTCGTCCCAGAGCGCGACGCGCTTGAGGCAGGTCTCGACGATCTCGTCCAGGGCGCGGCGGTCGTTCTGGCCGTGGACGCGGGGACCATAGGCCACGTTGTCGTGGATCGACTTGGAGAAGGGGTTGGATTTCTGGAAGACCATGCCCACTTCGCGGCGCAGGTCCTCCAGGGAGATGCCGGGGGCGTGGATATCCCGCCCATGGACCTGGATTGTGCCCGTCACGCGGCAGTCGGGGATGAGGTCGTTCATGCGGTTGAAGCAGCGCAGCAGCGTGCTCTTGCCGCAGCCCGAGGGTCCGATGAAGGCCGTCACCCGGCGATCGGGGATGACGAGGTCCACCCCGTGGATGGAGCGCGACTCCCCGTACCACACCTCCACGCCGCGGGCCAGGATGGCCGTGCCCGTCTCCTCCAGCGGGGCGCGCTCCGCCACCTCCGGTTTCTTCAATTCCATCATCAGAAGGCCGCCTGTTTGTAGACCTTGCGCAAATGGTTGCGCAGCAGGATCGCCGTCAGGTTGAGCAAGAGCACCATGCAGATCAAAAGGAGGGCCGTGGCGTAGAGCATGGGCTTGGCCGCCTCCACGTTGGGGCTCTGGAAGCCCAGGTCGTAGATGTGGAAGCCCAGGTGCATGAACTTGCGCTCCAGGTGCAGGAAGGGGAAGTCCCCGTCCAGGGCCAGGCTGGGCGCCAGCTTGACCACGCCCGTGATCATGAGGGGGGCCACCTCGCCGGCGGCCCGGCTCACGGCCAGGATGAGGCCGGTCAGGATGCCGGGCATGGCGTTGGGCAGCACCACCTGGCGGATCATCTGCCATCGCGTGGCGCCCAGGGCAAGGGCGGCCATGCGCGTGGTGCGGGAGACGGCGGCGAGCCCCTCCAGGGTGGCCACCACCACCACGGGCAAGGTGAGCAGGGCGAGGGTGAGGCTGGCCCAGAGGATGCCGCCGGTGCCGTAGGTGGGTTCGGGCAGCCGCTCGGAGAAGAAGAGCTGGTCGAGGCTGCCGCCTGTGAAGTAGATGAAGAAGCCCAGGCCGAAAATGCCGAAGACGATGGAGGGCACCCCGGCCAGGTTGTTCACCGCCAGGCGGATGAGGCGCACGAGCAGGCCCTGCTTGGCGTAGTCGTGCAGGTAGACGGCGGTCATCACGCCCAGGGGGGCCGCCGCCAGCGACATGAGCAGCACCATGAGCACCGTGCCGAAGATGGCCGGCCAGACGCCGCCCGCCGTGTTGGACTCGCGCGGCTCCTCGCTGAGAAAGCCCCACAGGCGCTTGAGGTAGAGCCCCAGGCGCGCCGGCGTCCCCAATTCGTTGACCGGCACCCAGCGCACCACCTGCAGCAGCGGCAGCGACACGTTGTCCGACGACGACGTGCGCATCACCAGGCTCCACTGCGCCGCCAGGACATAAAGGCTGTCCAGCTCCGCGTCCAAGGTGCGCAGTTCCACCGACGCCGCCTCCATCCGGCCCTGCAGGCGGTCCGCGCCAGGAGAGGGGCCGTCCCGGCGGGCCAGCTTCTCCTCCCAGCGTCCGCGCTTCAGGGAGAGGCGTCGGGCCCGCTCCTGGCGTTCCCGCAACTGGTCGTCGAGGCGCCCGCTGGCGCGGATCGCCTCATCCAGCCGGCGGCGCAGTTCCGGGCTGTCCCCCGCCAGCGAGAGCCCCGGCCCCTCGATCCCGGCCAGCCAGCCCACGAACACTCCGTTCTCGTGGCGCTCGACCAGGATGGCGTCGGCGGGCCGCTGGCGCGCGCTGACCTCGCTGAGATCGAGCAGCACCACATCCTGCCCGGTCAGTTCACGGTTGCCGACCCGCAGGCGGAGGCGGGCGCCCTCCGGTCCCTCCAGTTCCTCCCAGACCTCCCCCAACACGACGCGGCCGTCGTGCAGGTCGAAGCGCTCGAGCGGGTGGGGCCAGAGGGAGGCCAGTCCGCGCGACAGGATCAGCCACAAGACAAGGCCCAGCATGAGGAGGATGAGCACCAGGCCCAGGCTGGTCACCATCACCGGCACGCTGTCCCGGGCCGACGTGTTCACGGCCACCTAGAACCTCCCGTGGCTCTTGCGCAGGCGCTCGCCGATCCACGAGGCCGCCGTGTTGATCACGAAGGTGAAGAGGAAGAGGAGCAGGGCCTGCAGGAAGAGCACGCGGTAGAGGGTGCCTCCCATGGGCGCCTCGGGGATCTCCACGGCGATGCAGGCGCTGAGGGCGCGGAAGCCGTTGAAAGGGCTGGCGTCCATCAGCGGCGTGTTGCCCGTGGCCATCAGCACGATCATGGTCTCGCCGATGGCCCGGCCCAGCCCGATCATGACCGCCGCGAAGACGCCCGCCGCGGCGCCGGGCAGCACGACGCGGGCCACCGTCGTCCAGCGGGACGCCCCCAGCGCCAGCGAGGCGTTGACCAGGGCCTCGGGCACGTTGGAGAGGGCGTCCTCGGCCATGGTGAAGATGATGGGGATGACGGCGAAGCCCAGGGCGAAACCCACCACCAGGCTGTTGCGCTGGTCGTAGACGATGCCGCCGGTGCCGTGCAGCCAGCCGATGAGGCTGCCTCCGAAAACGTGGGCGTCCAGCCAGGGACCCAGCGCGTAGGCCGTCGCCAGCGCCGCCAGGGTCAGGACCAGGCCCTGGGCCAGCTGGGGCAGCCCCTTGGGTCCCAGGCGGTGGCCGGGAATGCGCTGCCAGACCGGCACCATCAACACCACGAGGAGGGGCAGAAGCACCATGAAGGCCAGCACCGAACTCAGGTGCGTCTCCAGGTAGGGCGCGAAGACAAGGCCGGCGAGGAAGCCCACGATGACGCTGGGCAGGGCGGCCATGATCTCGATGGCGGGCTTGATGGTGCGGGCCAGCCAGGTGGGCGCGAACTGCGAGATGTAGATGGCGCCCAGCAGGGCCAGAGGCACGCTGATGAGCAGGGCGAAAAAGGTGCCCTTGAGCGTGCCGAAGATGAGGGGCAGCAGGCCGAACTTGGACTCGAAATCGTCACTGCCGCCGGTGGACTGCCAGACCGAGGCCGCCTCGCCATAGCCCTCATAGTGGAGCTGGCCGAAGAGGGCCCGCCAGGAGATCTCCGGGTGGGGATTGTCCAGCTTCGCCACCTGGAGGAGGCCGGCGCCGCCCGCCACCACGGCGTCGGAGCGCGGGCTGAAGGACAGGGTGCGGCTCCCCGCGGGCAGTTGGGCGCTGAGCAGGGTGCGACCGGTGGTCGTGTAGTGGAGCAGGGCCAGCCCCTGGGCATCCACCGAGAGCAGGCTGCGGTCCCGCGGGCCGGGGGCCAATTGGACGATGGGGGCCTGGTGGTGCTCCAGCCCCAGGGCGGGGATCCAGGCCGGTTGGTCCCTGCTGTCGCGGGTTTCCATGAAGGAGGCGAGGCGACCGCTGTTGTCCCCCGCCACCAACCGGCCGCTGCCGATCTGGAAGGTCAGGGCGGTCAGCCTCTGCAGGCCGGAGTCCCAGCGCAGGACGGGACCCGGCACGCCGCCGCGCAGGTCCAGCACCACCAGCTCGCCGGAGGCCAGCCCCAGCGCCAGACGTTCCCCGGAGGGGGCGACGGCCAGGGCCACGGGCGCCAGGTCCGCCAGGCCGGCAGGCAGCGGCAGGCGGCTCCACGTCTCCTCGTCGCGATCCTCGATGGCCACGGCGGGTCGGCCGGCGGCCGTCCACACCACCAGGGACCGGTTCTCGCCCCGAGCCCAGGCCAGGCGCTCCACCGGGCCGGCCGCGGCGGCCAGGCTGTCGGGGGGCAGTGCGATCGCCCCCTGCTGGAGGACGGCGACACTGTGCCGGCCTTCGTCGGTGGAAACGCGTCGCACGTTGAGGCGGCAATTCAGCAGGCGGCCGGCGCTGGTGCCCAGCAGGAAGCGCTCGGCCCCCGCCCCGCCATCCAGGGCGCTGGCCGTGATCCGCTCCCGACTGTCCAGCTCAACCGCCAACTGCTGCTGCACGCCGCCACCGGTGCGGTCCACCACCGCCAGGTGGCCTTCCCCATCCAGGTGCCAGGCGAGGTCCTGGAAGGAATCGGTGCCCACCAGCCAGGGTTCGCCGCCCCCTGTCAGGGCCAGGGCCGTGGGCTCGCCCAGCCGGGAGCCGGCGATGAGTGGCACGGCCTCGCGCCCGATGAAGAGGAAGATGAGGAGGATGGCGATGACGACGCCGATGCCGCCCCCAGCGATCAGGAAGGCCGCGAGGCGGTCGGCCAGGATCCGCCGGCGCAGGCTGGATGAGGCTCCTCCGGCCGGCGGCCGGCCGGAGGAGTTCCCGTCACGAGATGACATCCCTTAGTTGCCGAGTTTGGCCAGCTCCTGCTTCACCACAGCGGCGGGCAGGGGCAGATAGCCGTCCTTCACCACGATCTCCTGACCTTCCTTGCTGAGGATGAAGGTGAGGAACTCGCGGGTGAGGGTGTCCATGGGCTTGCCCGGGTCGACCACCACGTAGAGCAGCAGCGGACGGGCCAGGGGGTAGGTTTCGGCGATCACATTCCCGTAAGTCGCCTCGTGGAAGGGACCCTTGGCCGTCTCGGCCAGGGGCACGGCGCGCACGCCGCTGGTGGCGTAGCCGATGCCGGAGTAGCCGATGCCCGCCTTGTCGCCGGCCACGCCCTGCACCACGGCGGCGCTGCCCGGTTGCTCCTTGACCACGTTGAGGAAGTCGCCCTTGTTCAGGGCGTGCTCCTTGAAGTAGCCGTAGGTGCCGGAGGCGCTGTTGCGGCCGTAGAGGCTGAAGGGCTTGCTGGACAGGGCGTGGTTGGGCAGGACACCCTCCCAGGTGGTGATGGCGGGAAGGCCGCGCTTGCGCGTGGAGGAGAAGATGGCGTCCACCTGGTCCAGGCCCATGCCCTTGATTGGATTGTCCTTGTGCACGAAGACGGCGAGGGCGTCAAGGGAGGTCTTGATGCCGGTCGGGGCGAAGCCGTACTTGGCCTCGAACTGGTCGATCTCGCTGTTCTTCATGGGACGCGACATGGGACCGAACTGGGCCGTGCCCTCGATCAGGGCGGTGGGGGCCGTGGAGCTGCCCTTGCCCTCGATCTGGATGGTGACCTGCGGGTAGAACTTGCGGAAGGCCTCCAGCCACAGCGTCATCAGGTTGTTCATGGTGTCCGAACCGATGCTGGTGGCATTGCCCTTGATCCCCTCCACCTTCTTGTAGGGGGCGATCTCCTTGTCCACCTGGACGGGCGCGGCCTGGAGGCTGCCCACCAGGGCGGCCGCCGCCACCAGGGTGATGGCTTTCGACAGGGTTCGAGTGATCATGTCCGTCTCCTTGGCTGTTCCGGCCGGGTGCCCGGTCCGGGTGAGGTGTTGCACCGGACCCAGTTTCGCCTCGGAGTGTTAAGGCTTGGTGAGACTCCCGCCTTCCCCATCCCTGCTCGGTGGGCAGCTGATTGCCTGCCTCGAGTGCTTTTTCAGGGATAGAAGGTGAACCATCGATCACCCGATAGATCCGTCATCATGCGACAGGAGGTGAACGACATGGCTCATCGCGACATGAGGATTTCAACCCGTCTCCCCTTGATGGTCATCCTTCCGGCGGTGATCATCGCCCTCCTGCTTGGCGGCAACGCCGCCATCGTCAGCGAGAAAGCCCTGGCCAAGGATGCCCGGGAGAAGCTGTCCATCGCCCACAAGAGCCGGATCAATCAACTGGGCATGATGCTGGAGCGTGTCTCGCGCGAGGTGCGCACCCTGGCCGCCGGACAGGAGGCCGAAGAGGCGGTGGTCGACCTGGCCGAGGCGTTCGGCCGGCTGGGTGCGGACGGGGAGAGCCGCCTGGCCGAGCTCTACATCAAGGGAAATCCCCATCCACTGGGCGAGCGGCACCACCTGGACGACGCCGGCGATGGATCGCCCTACTCGGCCCTCCACAAGCGGCACCATCCCCGCCTGCGCTCCCTCTGCCTGGAAAACGGCTACTACGACCTCTTCCTGATCGACCAGGCCGGCAACATTGTCTTCACGGTCTACAAGGAGGCGGACTTCGCCACCAATCTGCGCCACGGAGCCTGGAAGGAGACCGGGTTGGCGCGGGTGGCGGGGCAGGTGCTGGACCACCCGGTGCCGGGCAGCCTGGCCTTTGTCGCCTTCGAGGCCTACGCCCCCTCCTCCGGCGCCCCGGCCGCCTTCCTGGCAACCCCCATCCATGACCCGGATTCCGGCGCCTTGCTTGGATCGCTGGCCATTCAACTGCCCGCCGATCTGATCAACTCCATCATGAAGGACACGACCGGGCTGGGGGAGACGGGCGAGTGCTACCTGGTCGGGGCGGATTTCATGATGCACAGCGACAGCCGTTTCCAGCAGGAGAGCACCATCCTGGGCCGCGAGGTGAGGACGGACGTTGTCCAGGCGGCCTTGGCCGGCCAGTCCGGCACGACCACCACCCGGGATTACCGCAATCAGAAGGTGTTGAGCGCCTATGGCCCCCTGGAGCTGCTGGGTTACCGCTGGGCCGTGCTGGCCGAGATCGACCTGGCCGAGGTGAGGGCGCCCATTCGCAGCATGTTGCTGCGGATTGGCGCTTTCGCCCTGATCACCACCCTCATCATCGCCTGGATCGGGCGGCGCCTGGCCCGCGGCCTGGTCCAACCCATCACGGCGCTGACCGGGAACATGAGCACGCTGGCCGAGGGCCGGCTGGAGATCACGATCCCCTTCACCGAGCGCGGGGACGAACTGGGCGAGATGGCCCGGGCCGTGGAGGTGTTCAAGCTGAACGGGCTGGAAGTCCGCCGCCTGGAGGCCGCCCAGCAGGAGCGCGAGGCCAAGGAGGCCGAGGAGCGCCGGCGCCTCCGCCTGCAACTGGCCGCCGAGTTCGAGTCCAGCGTGGGACAGGTGGTGCAGGCCGTCTCCGCCGCCGCCGAGGAGTTGCAGGCCACCGCCCAGAGCATGTCCGCCCTGAGCGTGGAGACCAGCGCCCAGGCGGGCAGCGTCGCCGCAGCCGCCGAGCAGAGCAGCGTCAACCTGGGGGCCGTGGCCGCCGCCTCGGAGGAGCTGTCCGGCAGCATTGGCGAGATCAACCGCCAGGTGAGGACCTCCAGCGAGATCGCCGAGCAGGCCGTGGCCAGCAGCCGCACAGCCGACCAGAACGTGGAGCGCCTGACCCAGAGCGTGGCCCGCATCGGCGAGGTGGCGGACCTGATCAAGAGCGTGGCCGACCAGACCAACCTGCTCGCCCTCAACGCCACGATCGAGGCGGCGCGCGCCGGCGAGGCGGGCAAGGGCTTCGCCGTGGTGGCCGACGAGGTGAAGACCCTGGCCCGCCAGACAACCCAGGCCACCGAGGACATCCGCCAGCAGATCCTGGCCATCCAGCAGGACACCCAGGAGGCGGCGCGCAGCATCCGGGACATCTCGCGGGTGATCGGGCAGAACGACGAGATCGTCACCAGCATCGCCGGCGCCATGGAGGAACAGGGCGTCACGACCCATGAGATCGCCCGCAACGTGGAACAGGCCGCCATGGGCACGCGGGAGGTGAGCGGCAACGTCGGCGCCCTCAGCACCGCCGCCGAGGAGACGGGGGCGGCCAGCAGCCAGGTGCTGGGCGCCGCGCAGGAGCTGAGCCGGCATGCGGGGCTGCTCTCGAGCGAGGTGCAGGCCTACCTGCGGCGGGTGCGCGAGAACTGAGCCCCGTCCGTCCCGCGACGTCCGGGGCCTGATGGAAGGGGGCGCCCGGCTCGACCCTGCGCCGGTCGGGTGGGGCGCTCCTTCTACTTCAGCAGGTCCAGCTTGCGCAGGATGCCGTCCACCAGCTGGTCGGTGGTGGCCGTGCCGCCCAGGTCGGGGGTCAGGTTGCTCTTGTCCGCCATGAAGAGGGTGAGCGCCGCCTGCACGCGGTCGGCCGCCTTCTCCTCGCCCAGATGGCGGAGCATGAGGTTGCCCGAGAGGATGGTGGCGATGGGGTTGGCGATCCCGCGGCCGGCGATGTCCGGCGCACTGCCGTGGACGGACTCGAAGACGGCGCAGTCGTCGCCCACGTTGGCGCCCGGCACCACCCCCAGGCCGCCCACCAGCCCGGCGCAGAGGTCGCTGATGATGTCGCCGTAGAGGTTGCCCAGCACCACCACATCGAAGATCTCGGGCCGCATCACCATCTGCATGGCGCAGTTGTCGACGATGATCTCCTTGTACTGGAGGTCCGGGTACTCGCTGGCCACTTTGCGCACGCTTTGCAGGAAGAGGCCGTCCGACTTCTTCATGATGTTGGCCTTGTGCACGGCGTGGACCGTGTGGCGCTGTTTCTGCGCGGCCCAGGCGAAGGCGGCGCGGGCGATGCGGGTGGAGGCCTTCTCCGTGATGATCTTCAGGCTCTGCGCCACGCCGGGGGCGATGTCCTGCTCCAGGCCGGCGTAGAGGTCCTCCGTGTTCTCGCGGAAGAGGACCAGGTTGATGGGCTTGTGGTGCTCGGTGATGCCGAGGGAGGAGCGCACGGGGCGGATGTTGGCGTAGAGGTCCAGCTCCTTGCGCAGGGCCACGTTGACGCTGCGGAAGCCGCCGCCGATGGGGGTCGTGAGCGGCCCCTTGAGCGCCACCTTGTTGGCGCGGATGGACTCCAGCGTCTCATCGGGCAGGGTGTTGCCGTGGGTCTCGGCCGCGCCGGCCCCGGCCGGCATCAAGTCCCACTCCACCTTGACGCCCGTGGCGGCGATCACCCGCCGGGCCGCCGCCGTCACTTCCGGACCGATGCCGTCCCCCTGGATGAGGGTGATCTTGTGGGCCTTGCTGGCGCTCATGGACTCCTCTCTGCTGGCTGCCCCTTGATGGCCAAGGATAGCAAAGCGCGCGACAGGAGGCGCAGGCGGCGAAGCCGGGAGGAGGATGGCTCCAGGGAAAGCGGCCAACCCGCGAAGGGGCGGGCGGGGGGAGGCTCAGCGCAGCTCGAACAGCCGGCGCTGGATCTCACGCAGCAGGGCGCCCGGACCGAATGGTTTGATCAGCACCGTGATGGCCAGGCTGTCCAGATCCTCCGGATTGAGATCGCGGTCCGTGTAGCCCGTCATCAGCACCACCGGCTGCCGGCACCCGGCCTTGCGCATGGCCCGCACCAGCTCGAAACCGCCCAGGTTGGGCATCACCACATCGCTGAGCACGAGGTCGGGCGGCCAGCCGTTGAGCAGTTTGTCCAGCCCCTCGCGTCCGTCCACCGCCGTCTCGACCTGGTAGCCATGGTTCTCCAGCGTGCGCTGCAGCACATCGCGCACCGCCCCCTCGTCCTCGACCAGCAGGATGCGCTCCTGGTCGCCGGACTCCAGCGCGGGGGCCGCGTCGGGTCCCGGCTCGCCCTCCCCCTCCACCAGGGAGGCGGGCAGGTAGATCTCGAAGCAGCTGCCTTCGCCCGGCAGGCTCTCCACCCGGATGGCGCCCTCGCTTTGCGTGATGATGCCGTAAACCGTGGCGAGGCCCAGCCCTGTCCCCTTGCCATGGTCCTTCGTGGTGAAGAAGGGCTCGAAGATGTGGTCGATCAGCTCCGGCCTGATGCCTTGTCCGTTGTCGCGGATGCTGAGCAGGATGTGGGGGCCTTCCCGCACGCCCAGCTCACGGGCGCGTTGGGCGGTGAGCAGGATGTTGCGCGTGCTGATGTTGAGCGCGCCGCCCGCCGGCATGGCGTCGCGGGCGTTGACGGCCAGGTTGATGATGACCTGGTCCATCTGTCCCGGGTCCACGCTGACCCGCAGCAGGTCGGTGGCGAGGTTGAGGTTGATCTCGATCGTCTCGCCGATGACCCGGCGCAGCATCTTCTCCAGGTCGCCCAGGACGATGTTGAGGGAGATGCGCTGGGGATGCAGGGTCTGGCGGCGGCTGAAGGCGAGCAGCTGGCGGGTCAGCTGGGAGGCGCGCTGGGCGGCGTCCCGCACCTGCTGCAGCTCCTCGCGGATGGGATCGCTGGCGTCCAGGCTCATCATGAGCAGGTCGCATTGGCCCAGGATGACCATGAGGATGTTGTTGAAGTCGTGGGCCACGCCACCGGCCAACCGCCCCACCGCCTCCATCTTCTGCGACTGCCGCAGTTGCTCCTCCAGTTGGCGGCGCTCGCTCACGTCCCGCACCTCGGCCAGCACCAGCCGGGTGTCGCCCAGATCCAGCGGCGAGAGGCTGACCTCCACATGCAGGGGGCTGCCGTCCGGCCGCAGGTGGGTCCATTCGAAATGGCGGCACTCGCCGGCCAGCGCCGCGTCCAGCATGGCCCGGGCCTGCTCGGCGGAAGGGCTGCCGTCGGCCTGCAGGGGGGGCGACAGCTCCACCGGGCTGCGGCCCACCAGATCGCTGGCCGAGCGCCCGTAGATGCGGCAGGCGGAGGGGTTGACCTGCAGGAAGCAACTCTCATCCATGATGATGATGCCGTCCAGGGCGTGCTCGAAGAGGTTGCGGTAGCGCGACTCGGAAGAACGCAAGGCCGCTTCGGCGCGTCGTCGCTCCAGGATCTCCGCCTCCAGCGCCTCATTCATGCGGCGCAGGTGGCGGGCCCGGCCCCGGGCCAAGCCGAAGACGGCGCCCACCAGCAGGAGCAGGGCCAGTCCCCGCACCCACCAGTGGCTGTGCCAGGGCTGTGGAACGACGATGCGGGCAAGCAGGATCGGGGCGGAGGCGGACTCGCCCTGCCGGTGGCGGACCAGCACCTTGTAGCGTCCGCCCGGCAGCCATGAGATGTTCAGGCGAGCGTCAGGACTCCATTCGCTCCAGGCGGCGTCCAGGCCTTCCACCCGCCAGGACCACTGCGTGCCGTCCCGGTCCGCCATCCCGCACGCCACCCGCACCTCCAGCGGCCCGGAGCCGCGGATGCGTTCCAGCCCCCGCAGGCCCCCGGCGTTGCCGGCCCACTCCCGCCCGTCCAGCACCAGGCTGCGCAGCTTCACCGGCAGGTCGCACACCGCCTGCTCCCCGCCACCGGGCAGCCGCCGGTAATGGCGCAGGTCGCGGTCCACCCCCACCCACAGCTCATCGCCCTCGACCAGCAAAGGTCCCGGTCGTTGTCCGGAACGGGTGGGGATGATGGGGCGCCATTCGCGCAGGCCGTCCGCCAGGGTCAGGCGGGCCAGCCCCTCGCGGAAGAGGCCCCACAGCGTGCCCTCGGCCAAGGTCAACTCCGTGGCGGCGTTCAGCGTCCAGCCCGGTGGGGGATCAACCCAGGACACGGGGCGCAAGCGGCCCGCGGCGTCCGGCGAAAAGGCGCCGCCAGAGGCCAGCACGACGAGGGAGTCCCCCAAGCCCACCACCCGGCAGCTGCCCGGCGGCAGTCCCTGGTCCACCCCATGGAGCCGGGCGCGCCAACCCTCCGGCCCTTCCTCCACCAGATAAACGCCCACGTCGTTGCACCCCACCCACAGGGCGCCGCCCGCGTCCTGAGCCATGGAGTTGGCCATGCCGCGCACGCCGGGCACCTCGCCGGCCACTTGCCAGCCGCCCAGTCCGTGCTCCAACCAGCGCAGACGGCCCTCCGCGCCCGCCCAGACTCGCCCGGCGCGGTGGCGGTCCTGGTGGAGGAAGGTGGGCTGTCCCCCTGGCAGCGCCCGCGCCGGTCCAGCTCCGATCTCCAGGAGACGCCCACCGAGGATGGCCAGCAGCGAGGGGCCGGTGGGCAGCAGCTGCCAGGCAATGCCGGGCGTCCCGGTCAGCGGGCGGAAGGATCCGCTGCGGCCGTCCAGCGTCTGTTCCAGCCGGAAAAGCCCCTGGGTCGTGCCCACCACCAGTTCGCCCTGGTGCCGCGCCAGGCTGAGCGGCTGGCCCCGCAGGCCGTCGGCCTGATCAAGCACGGTCCAGCTCTGCGACAAGCCCACCCGGCTCAGGCCTTCCGTGCTGGCGATCCACAGATCGCCGCGGGGGTCCACGCTGAGATGGACGGCCATGGGCGAGGGCAGGTCGTCCTCCTCGCCCAGCTGTCGCCGCAGCACGCCCCGCCGGTCCAACAGAAGGACGCCGCCCTGGAGGGTGGCGAGGGCCAGCCCCCCGTCGGCCAGGCGAACACCATGAAACAGCTGAAGGGGACGCACCAGCGTGGAAAGGGAGGCCAGCGGGCGGGTCCGTCCCGCCGCCAGCTGATGGACGCCGCCGTAGAGCGTGCCCAGCATCAGGCCCCCTTCCATGGGCAGCAGGAGGACCAGGCGGTTGCCCCCGACGAAGAGGTCGGGACCCAGCACGGGGCGCAGCGCCGCGTCGGGGATCTGCAGCTGGCCCTTGGGGATGAGGCGTGGATCCAGCCGCACGAGGCCCAGCTGCTCGACCTGCAGATAAAGCGTGTCCCCCACCGCCACGGCGCCGCCAATGGATCCGGGGGGCAGGAAGAGCTGCAGCAGGCCGTCCTGCCAACGGGCCAGGAACTCCTGGCTCTGGAAGTAGAGGCCGTGGGAGAGGGCGCAGATCGCGCGGATCTCGCGGAAGTAGGGCGCCCGACCTTTCAGGCTGTCGGACAACTGGCGCACCTGCCAGTCGCGGCGCTGGTCGGCGAAGAAGATGCCGAACTCGTTGACGGCGCCATAGGCCACTTGGCCGTCGGGCAAGGCCATGACGCTTCTGACCTGGGTGCGGCCCGGCGTGGTCAGCTCCCGCCACTCCTGTCCATCGAACTCCAGCAGTCCGTCGGCCCCGCCCACGAAGACGCTGCCCCCTTCGGCGTGGCTGCTGGAAAGACAGGTGCTGGCGAAGCCGTTGTCGGAGGGGGACAGGTGCTCCACCGGCGGTCGCCCCGGGGAGGCGGATCCGCTCGCCACAAAGCAGAGCAGCGGCAGTGCCCAGCACGGGCGCCAGGCAAGGGCCATACGTTTTATGCTGTGGCTGACGCCTTTTCGGCCCACCTCTGCTCCATTTCCCGTAATGGATGTCCCTTCTGCTCTCTTGCTTATCGGTCGGATGGGGATGAAATTCACACCCGACATGCAGAAGGGCGGGGATCATCCAATGGAATGGAGAACAAACAGGGCGGGGCCCTCTGGCGCCCCGCCCTGTCGATCGGTCCTGACGACCCGGCGGCCGTCCAGGAATCTACTCGCCGGCCCGCACCTCCACCTTCAGCTCGGCCTGACGGCGCTGCCCTTCGCCTGATTCATGTCGCTGGATGAAGATCTGGCTGGAATCGGGGTGCAAGCCGGCCGCCTGCAGCTGTTGGCGCACCCGGGCCCGGATCTCCTCCTCGCTCAATCCTTCAAGTTGGCCCAGCTCCAGGTTGAGGGGGCGCCCCTCCTGCACCCAGACGCCCTCGGTCGCGATGCTGTCCCGCCGGTCGGACAGCTCGATGGTGAGCTGGCCGGGGGTCGCTCCCTCGTCGCCCTCGACCTCCACCAGCACCTGCGGCATGCCCTCCTGGCGCCGCACGGTCACGCGGCCGGGATAGCCCTCGGCCTGCAGGCGCTCGCCCAGGGCCTCGTTGATCTGCTCGTCGCTCATCCCCGAAATGTCCAGGCGCAGATGGAAAACGTTGTCCATCATCATGGTGAACAGCGTGCCACGCCGTTCCTCGGCCCACGGGCCGCTCTCCAGCTCCTCCACCACAGCCAGGGTGCGCAGGATCTCCAGGTCCTCCACGCGGGCGTCCCGCAGCCTGGCCTCCACCACGCTCGCCGTCGCCCCCTCATCCACGCGGAGGGCATCCAGGCTCCAGGGGCCTTCCCGCAACAGCTCAAGCACGGGTTGCAGCTCCCCGTTGATGGTCAGGCGCAAGTTGAGGCCGGCTTCGCGGTCATAATCAAGAGGCACGGTGCAGGCCAGCACCACCGCCAGCAGGGCACAAGCCCCCGCCACGCGCAGCAGGCTCCAGTTGGCAGGTCTCCACATCTCCATCCATCCTTTCTCCAGGCGGGCCAGCCCAGGCGCCCGCGCTCCGCTTGCCGCCGCCCTTCCCCGAGCCAGGCGCGCCTCCAGGCGGCGGCGCTCCTCCGCCAGGTCGGGCAGCTCCCCGGATCGTGGACGCAGGCTGTGGAAGAGGGCGCGCAGGTCCTCGTCCTCCCGCTCAGGACTCCTGTCCGCGGAGAGGCGCGGCTTCCAGGTGCTGTTCGAAGTCATGATCCAGCTCCTTCTCGCTCTGTCGTCCGATCAGGGCCAGGTTGAGGCGGCCTTCCAGCATGCCCCGCAGTTCCCGGCGCGCCCGGCTGATCCGCGTCTTGACGGCGCTGAGGGCCTCCCCGCGCGCCTGCGCCACCTCGGCCAGCGAAAGGCCGCCCAGGTAGTGCAGGAGCAGCACCTCGCGCCGCGCCGGCGCCAGGGCGGCCAGGGCACACTTGAGGTGCCTGCGCCGCAGGTGCTCCTCGCCGCCCGCGTCCCCGCCGGACGGCAGCTCCATCGCCTCGGCCGGATCCGCCCTCGTCCCCCAGCGCCGCCACAGGCCCCGACGGTGCCGGCGGCGGGCTTCATGGACCAGGATGCGGGCCATCCAGGCCATGAAGCGGTCCACGTCGCGCAGACCGGGCAGTCCGCCCACTCCCTTGAGCAGGCAGTCCTGCAAGAGGTCGCCCTCCTCGCCGGCAGGCGCCAGCTGCCGCGCCAGGGCGCACAGCTTCTCCCAGTGCGGCTCCAGCAGCCTCCAGAAGAGGTCGGCCGGGGGTGGATCGGGTGCATGCATCAGGTCGCCTTTCTGTCCCCTGCCTCTACGAGTGCGGCGGGCGGCAAAAGGTGGCAGCCAGGTTGGATCAGGATCAGGCGGAGGGGGGCTCCGCCTCGTCGGCCGCTTTCGTGGGCGGATCCCCGGCCTGCCCCGCCTTGTCGCGGCGGGCCGGGTGGTCGTCGAAGAGCATGCGCAGGGCCGGTGTGTCCAGGTCGTCGAACTGGCCGCGGCGGACGGAGCGCATGAAGGCCCAGATCATGCCGGCGGCGATGAGCAGGGCGAGGGGCAGGACGAGGTAGATGACGGACACGGGACGCCTCCCGAAGCTGTGGCGACCGGGGGAGCGCCCGCCGGCCTGCCCCGCACGGTCTTCTCAGACGAAGGTACGCGAACGGAAGCTGCTGGTCACCACCGTGATGGACGAAAGTGGCATGAGCAGAGCGGCGAGCAGGGGATTGATGTGCCCGGCGATGGCGAGGCCGGCCCCCACCACGTTGTAGCACAGCGAGAAGATGAGATTGCGGCGGATGACGCGCACCGTGCGACGGGCGCCTTCCATCAGGTCGGCCACCGCGGCCAGGCCGGGCCTGGTCAGGAAGACGTCCGCCGCCGCCAGGCTGGCCTCGGCGCCGCCGTGGACGCCGACCCCCACCGTGGCCGCGGAGAGGGCCGCCGCGTCGTTGACCCCGTCTCCCACCATCACCACCGTGCCCTGGCGCGCCGCCGCCTCCACCGCCGCCAGCTTCTCCTCGGGCAGCACGCCGCCCCGGCAGGAGGACGGGTCCAATCCCAGGCGGCGGGCCGTCTCCGCCACGATGTGGGGATGATCCCCCGAGAGGATGCCCAAGCGCCAGCCCCGTTCCCGCAGGCGGGCCAGGGTGGCGGCGGCATCCGGGCGCAGGGCGTCCCCCAGCCCGGCCACGGCCACCGGCCGGCCGGCGCGGGCCAGGACGACGGGGCTGAGGCCCTCCGCCACCACGTGTTCCACCCAGCCGCGCAGCTGGGCGGGAAGAGGTCCCGCCAGGCGGGACTCCACCCAGGCCGGGCTGCCCACCCAGATCTCCACGCCGTCGACCCGCCCGCTGATGCCGCCGCCCAGGTCCTGGCGCAGATCCTCGATGCGGTGCTCCCCCTCGCCCCCCGGCGCCCGCCTGTCCGCCTCGCTGACCAGGGCGCGGGCCACCGGGTGCTGCACGCGGCGTTCGAGGGCGGCGGCGGCGGCCAGCGCGCCCTCGTCTCCCAGGAGGAGGCGCAGACTGCTGCGCCCCTCGGTCAGGGTGCCCGTCTTGTCCAGCAGCAGCAGGCCCGGCCTGCTGAGCGCCTCCACCACGTCGCCGCCCTTGACCAGGATGCCCGCCCGGGCCGCCCGGCCCACCGCCACGCTGATGGCCAGCGGCGTGGCCAGGCCCAGGGCGCAGGGGCAAGTAATGATGAGGAGGGCCACGGTGTGGTTGACCGCGTGGGCGGGATCGATCTGCAGCCAGAGCAGGAGAGTGCCCCCGGCCAGCACGATGACGACGCCCGTGAACCAGGCGGCCAGGCGGTCGGCCAGCCGCACGATGGGCGCCCGGCGGCCGGCTGCTTCCTCCACCACCTGCATGAGGCGGCCCACGCGGGTCTGCTCACCCGTCGCCTCCACCCGCACGCGCAGAGGCGAGAGCAGATTGGTCGTGCCGGCATGGACCGCCTCGCCGCCGCGGACCGCCACCGGCCGCGATTCACCGGTGAGGAGGGAGAGGTCCAGCTCGCTGACGCCCTCCTCGACCAGGCCGTCCACCGGCACGAGGTCGCCCGCCCGCACCTCCACCAGGTCCTGCACCTTGAGCGCCTCCACCGGCACCTCCCGCACCTGCTCGCCCTCGGGCGTCGCGTCGATGCGGCGGGCGGCGGCGGGGGCCAGGGAGTAGAGCAGTTCGGCGGCGTCGGCCGACTCCCGCTGGCGGCGGCGCTCCAGCCAGCGTCCACCCAGCAGGAGAAGGATGAGAGTGGCCAGGGAGTCGAAATAGATGTCGCCGCTGGCGCGCACCGTGTTGACCACTCCGCTGACAAAGCCTGCCGACAGGCCGATGCTGACGGGCAGGTCCATGTGCAGGCGTCGGTTGCGCAGAGCGGCCCAGGCCCCCTGATAGAAGACGGAGGCCGAGTAGAACATGGAGGGCAGGATGGCCGCCAGGCTGACCCAGCGGAAGAAGGTCTCGTACTGGGCCTCCATCCCATGGAAGAAACCCCCGTAAAGGGCGACGGCGATGATCATGACGTTGGCCGCCACCGCCCCCGCCACCCCGATGCGCAGCAGGAGGCGGCGATCCTCCATGCGGCGCATCTCCCGCACCTTGATGCCGCGATAGGGATGGGGCGGATAACCCAGCTGGTCAAGGAAGCAGGCTGCCGCCGAGAGCCGGCTGCGGGCCGGGTCCCAGACAATGGTGGCCTGGGAGCGCCGCACGTCCAGGCGGGCCTCCACCACGCCGGGGATGGCCAGGGGCGTCTTCTCCACCAGCCAGACACAGGCGGCGCAGTGGACATTCTCCAGATAGAACTCCACCTGCCGCAGTCCGCCGGCCAGGGGGCGGGCATATAGTTCGAGGAAGGCGGGGTCGTCGAAGTCCTCGAAGGTGCGGCCGCTCGGATTGGCCTTCCAGGGCGTCTCGCCGGTGACCTGGGCCACGCGGTAGAACTGCTCCAGGCCGTGGTGGTGGATCACCTCATGGACCGTGCGGCAGCCATTGCAGCAGAACGGATGCTCCACCCCCGGCTCGATCAGGCCGGCGGGGACGGGCAGGCCGCAGTGGGTGCAGCGGGTGGGGGTCCCGCTCGTCATGCCTGCCCGCTCACTTGTGCGGCTTCGAGCTGGTGCTGTCGCCCGGGGCCTGGCAACAGGGCAGTTCCCAGGGTTTGAGCCCCGTGGCGGCAGGCTGTTCCGCCTCCACCGCCACGGCGGCCCCGATCCCGCGGAAGCGCTCCACCGAGATGCTGGCGCGGTCCAGCACGGTCAGGGCGCCGATCACCATGAGGAGGAGGGCGCTGATCACGGGCAGATGCCGGCGGAGCGGTCCGGCCATCGCCTGCACGCCCATGCCCAGCGTCAGCAGCACGGGCAGCGTGCCCAGCCAGAAAGCCACCATGACCAGGGCCCCGGCGACCGGATCCCCCGTGCCGGCGGCGGTGATGGCGAAGGCGTAGAGCCAGCCGCAGGGAAGCAGGGTCGAGAGCAGGCCCAGCACCAGGGCCTTGACCACGGGCGGCTTGTCCCCCAATTGTCCCAGCGCCTCCTGGACCAGGCGCTGGAAGACGGGCGGCAGGTGGGTGGAGATGCGCAGGCCCTTCACCTGCAAGAGCATGACGAGGCCCCACAGCATCATGAGGAGGCCGGCGGCCACCGCCGCGCCGCGCTGCAAGCCCGCCGCGGCGCCGGCCAGGTCGAGGGCCCGCCCCAGGATCCCGGCCGCCACCCCCAGCAGGGCATAGGTGAGCAGGCGGCCGCCGCTGTAGGCGGCGTGCGAGAGGAGGCGCGAGCGGCCGTGGGAGCGGTCCCCCCCCGCGTAGAAGGCGACGAAACCACCGCACATGCCGGCGCAATGCAGGCTGCCCAGCAGGCTGGCGGCCAACACGGCCAGGAACAGAGCCTCCATCAACCCCTCCCTACTCGCGCACGGCGCCCAGCTCCCGCGTGCCGCTCCAGACGAAGGTCGTGCTGTCGCGGCGGGCGCTCAGCTCGAAGTCCCAGATGCCGGGCGGCCCCAGGCGGAAGGCGGCGCCGTAGCCTCCCGCCACCTCCGGCAGATCCGCCTCGTAGACACGGTCGGCGCGGGCGCTGAAGAAGGCGCGCAGGTGGACGTTGAGGCCGGCGAGGGCGGCCCCCGTCGAGTCCGTCAGGATGGCCACGACCAGCGTGTTGGGAGGCGGATGGCCCGCCCCCGCCAGCAGCTCGCCCGGCACTTCGCGGAAGTCGAGGCGGACCTGCCAGCCCAGCCGCGCGCTCGCATCGCGCAGGGCGGCGGTGTCGTCCCAGCGCATGGCCTTCTGGTAGTAATCCGGCTCCACCACATGGGTGGGGTCGTCGACGGCCACCTTGATGAGCACGGCCATCATCGTGCCCATCAAGACCAGCAGGGCGACGACGGCCCAGGGCCACCAGCGGCCGCGCCGCGTTTGCTCAGTCATCGTCTCCTCCCGGATCCATCGACTCTTCGCCGGCCTTTCCCGCCAGATGCGACGCCGGGCCGAGCAGGGCGCCCGCCAGGCGGGCCTGGTAGCCCAGGCCGTCCTCCACTTCGAAGACGGCCGCGGCGCCCCCGCCGTCAAAGGCGGTGCGCGGCACCAGGACCACGATGGTCGCCGTGTTCATGCGCCCGGCCGCCACGGCCAGGGGATTGGGGGCGACGATGGCCCGTCCCCCGACCGGCTCCGCCAGCCGGATCCAGTATTGGCGATCCACCCCCCGCTGGTTGTCCACCTTGAGCCGGATCGTGTTGGCGATGCTGTCGCCCGGCATCACGCTGTAGGGTGTGCCCAGACCGCGCAGCATGGTCAGCACCGTGTCCTCCCGGCGCATCAGGTTGACCACGAGCAATCCCAGGACCAGGCCGAGGGCCAGCGGGTAGAGCACGACGCGGGGCCGCAGGAAGCGGCGCACGCCCGTCTCCAGCTCGGCCTGGCTGCCGTAGCGGATGAGGCGGCGGGGGCGGCCGATGCGGTCCATGATCGTGTCGCAGGCGTCCATGCATTGGGTGCAATGGATGCACTCCATCTGCAGGCCGGCCCGGATGTCGATGCCGGTGGGACAGACCACCACGCAATGGTGGCAATCGATGCAATCCCCTCCTTGACGCTCCGCCGTTTGCCGGCGCCATTTGGCGCGCGGCTCCCCGCGCCGGGCGTCATAGGCCACGATGAGGGAGTGCCGGTCCAGCAGCACGCTCTGGAGACGGCCGTAGGGGCAGGCCACGATGCAGGTCTGCTCCCGGAACCAGGCGAAATCGCCGAACACGAGGGTGGCGGTCACCGCCATCACCAGGAAGCCGGCCCAGTGTTCCAGCGGGGATCCGCTGATCCAGTGCAGGAGCCGGTCCCATCCCACCCAATAGGCGAGGAAGGTGTTGGCCAGGAAGACGGAGATGAGCAGGAAGACCAGATGCTTGACCATCCGGCGCGGACTGGCGCCGCCGCCCTGGTCCAGCTCGTGCTGGCGCAGGTGGTCGCCCTCGATCAGGCGCTCGAGGGGACGAAAGACGTATTCCATGTAGACGGTCTGGGGACAGCCCCAGCCGCACCAGACCCGTCCCAACAGCGCCGTGAGCAGGAAGATGGAGAGCAGGATGCCCACCATCAGCAACATGAGGAAGAGGGTGTCCGTGGCGTGGAAGGTGGCGCCGAAGAGGGTGAACTCGCGGGCCGCCAGGTCCAGCAGCATGAGCGGCTTGCCCTTGAGGCGCAGGATGGGCATGAGGGTGAAGAGCGCGATGAGCAGCCAAGCCACCACCAGGCGGCGTCGCTGCCAGGGTCCCCGCGCCAGGCGGGGACGCAGCCAGCGCCGGCTGCCGTCCTTGTTCAGGGTGGAGAGGACCCGCTCCGGGGCCTCCAGGACCGAGTGTTCGCTCATGCGCCTCCCTTCCTGCCGTCGGCCGGCCCGCCGCGGGGGCCGCGCCGCCACTTCGAGAGGACGCCGTGTCACACCCTGCCGGCGGGCGGGGTCCCCGGCGTGACCCTGATCCGCCCGTCGCGGCTTCGCGCGCTTACTGTCCGGCCGCCTGGTCGGCCACGCCCAGCTGCCGACCCTCCGGCTCCTTGGGATTGGCCGGCGTCGTGCCCTGGAGGGAGTGGACGAAGGCCGTCACCTCTTGCAGCTCCCCCGGCTTCAACTGCTGGTCCCAGGCCTGCATGGCGGTGCCGGCCACGCCGTCGCGCACCACTTGATAGATGGCCGCCAGGCTGCCGTCCCCCTGCTTCCACCAGTCGTCCGTGAGATTGGGCCCCAGGCCGGTCATGCCGCCGCCGTCGGCGGCGTGGCAGGGCATGCACTTGCCGGCGAAGACCAGGGCACCGGCCTGGACGCGGGCCGGATCCCCGAGGATCTTCTGGAGGTCGGCCTCGCTGACCGCGGCGGGAGCCAGCTCGGCCAAGCGGGCGTCCCAGGTGGCCATCTCCTCGGCGTACTCGTCGTGGATGCTGCGCCCGGGACCAAGATGGAACCAGATGAAGTAGAGCTCGGCGAAAATGATGGTGGCCCAGAAGATCCACACCCACCACCGGGGCAGCGGGTTGTCGTACTCTTCGATGCCGTCGTAGTTGTGGTCCAACAGCTGGTTGGGAGTCCGGTCCTTCATCACCCCTCCTTGCGCCTGCGGGTCGATGGATCAACGAGCGTGGCCAGCCGGCCGTCATCGAGGGGCAGCCGGCCCGCCTCCTCGAGGCGGCCCGAGCGTCCCTGGCGCCAGAGGCGCACCATCAGGCTGGCGAAGACGGCGATGAAGAGCAGCATCGCCACGATCGCATAGCCCGAGAGGCCGGCATGTCCCATGATGGCGGACAGGCCCATGTCAGTTCTCCGCCCGGCTCTGCGGGAGGAGCACGCCCGCGCCGCCGGCCGCCGAGGACTTGATGTCGGTGCCCAGACGCTGCAGGTAGGCGATCATGGCCACCACCTGCTTGTCCTCCAGGTTCGCGGGACCGCCCGCCTCGGCCATGGCGCGCGCCACGCGGCCGGCCTGTTCGCGGGCCAGCTCGGCGGCCCGGGCGGCCTCGTCCCCGTAAGGCACGCCGAGGATCACCATGGCCTTCACCCGCTTCTGGATGGCCGCGAAATCGATCAGGCTCGTCTCGAACCAGGGGTAGCCCGGCATGATGGAGCCCGGGGTCATGCGCGGCGGGTCGCGGAAATGCTCCAGATGCCAGAAGTCGCTGCGCTTGCCGCCCTCGCGGTGCAGGTCGGGACCGATGCGCCGGCTGCTCCACTGGAAGGGATGGTCGTAGACGAACTCGCCGGGCTTGGAGTATTCGCCATAGCGCAGCACCTCGGCGCGGAAGGGCCGGATCATCTGGCTGTGGCAGTTGTAGCAGCCCTCCGCCACGTAGATGTCCCGCCCGTACAACTCCAGCGGCGTGTAGGGCTTGACCGAGGCGATGGTGGGCACGTTGGACTTGATGAGGAAGGTGGGAATGATCTCGAAGAGGCTGGCCACGATGACAGCCACGGCCACCCAGACGGTGAAGAGCAGGCCGCGACCCTCCCACACGCGGTGCCAGGCCAGGCTGGTGAAGCGGCGCGCGGCGTGCCCGAGGCCGGGCATGGGCGTGCCCGCCTCGCCCAGGCGGCTGTAGTCGGCCTCTTCCTTGACATTGACGAGGGCGGCCGCCTCGTAGACCGGCTCCTCGTAGACGGCCGGACGCCGGCTCCAGGTCATGAGGATGTTCCAGGCGCCGATGAGGGCGCCCAGCAGGTAGAGGCTGCCGCCCAGAGCGCGGGCCATGTACATGGGCTCCAGGCGCAGCACCGTCTCCACGAAATCGGGGTAGAGCAGGCGGCCCGTCTGGTCGAAGGCGCGCCACATGAGGCCCTGGGTGATGCCCGCCGAGTAGAGGGCCACCACGTAGAGCAGGATGCCCACCGTGCCCAGCCAGAAGTGCCATTCGGCCAGCTTGCGGCTGTAGAGGCGGCCCGTCTGGAAGAGGCGGGGCGCCAGCCAGTAGAGCATGCCGAAGGCCATGAAGCCGTTCCAGCCCAGGGCGCCGGCATGGGCGTGCCCCACCGTCCAGTCCGTGTAGTGGGACAGGGCGTTGACCGTCTTCACGCTCAAGAGGGGCCCCTCGAAGGTGCTCATCCCATAGAAGGTGACGGCCACCACGAAGAACTTGAGGATGGGATCCTCGGCCACCTTGTGCCAGGCCCCGCGCAGGGTGAGCAGGCCGTTGATCATGCCGCCCCAGGAAGGCATCCACAACATGATGCTGAAGACCATGCCCAGGGTGGAGGCCCAGCCCGGCAGGGCCGTGTAGTGCAGGTGGTGGGGCCCGGCCCAGATGTACATGAAGACGAGGGTCCAGAAGTGGAGGATGGAGAGCCGGTAGCTGAAGACCGGGCGCTCCGCCGCCTTGGGCAGGAAGTAGTACATGAGGCCGAGGATGGGCGTGGTGAGGAAGAAGGCCACGGCGTTGTGGCCGTACCACCACTGCATGAAGGCATCCTGCACGCCGGCGTAGATGGAGTAGCTCTTGAGCGGGCCGGCGATCACCCACAGGTTGTTGAAGATGTGCAGGATGGCGATGGTGATGAGGGTGGCGATGTAGAACCAGAGGGCCACGTAGAGGTGGCGCTCGCGCCGCCGGGCGATGGTCATGAAGAAGTTGACGGCGAAGACGACCCAGATCACGGCGATGGCGATGTCGATGGGCCACTCCAGCTCCGCATACTCGCGGCTTTGGGTGAAGCCGAAGGGCAGGGTAAGCGCCGCCGAGACGATGATGGCCTGCCACCCCCAGAAGTGGATGCGCGACAGGAGATCGCTGAAGATGCGGGCCTTGAGCAGGCGCTGGGTCGAGTAATAGATGCCGGCGAACATGCTGTTGCCCACGAAGGCGAAGATGACGGCATTGGTGTGCAGCGGACGCAGCCGGCCGAAGGTGAGGAAGGGCAGGTCGAAGTTCAAGGCGGGCCAGATCAGCTGCAAGGCGATGAGCAGGCCCACCAGCATGCCGACCACGCCCCACAGCAGCGTGGCCATCACGAACTTGCGGACGACGTCATCGTTGTAGGCAAAGGACTCGATGCGTTCGCTCATGGCACCTCCCGGACTGGGGTCTGTTGCGTCGTGACAAGCGCTGGATGGCTGGCGGATAGTTTAAGGAACAACAGGTGTCCGGCGAACGGCTTTTGTCATTCTCCCGCTTGATAAAAATCAAGTGTCTGGCGAAGTTGGTGACGACCAGACTGGTGGACCGATTCCCGTGATCTGCCGGATGCTGTTTGCTGCACAATGCATGGGAGATGGAACGTTGGTAACCCCGCAAACCCTACGGGAAGCGCCCAGGCCGCCCATCGCCGCGTTGCCGCGCCTTGACGCAGCCCCACTGCGCCGGCGGCGCGGACGCCTTGCGCTGGACGGCCTATGCACGTCATCATCCGTCATCTCACGAGAATCAGTCCACTAGACGCAAGGAGCCGGTGTGGGCCAAGTCGACCTTCTGGCGGTGAGCGCCTGCCGCATGTGCCGGCTCTTTCCCGCCTCGTGTTGGAGCCACTTGGACGATCGGGACCAGCGGCTGCTCGAGGAGTTCCGCACGGACCTGATCCTGGCCCCGGGCCAGATCCTCTTCCACGAACACCACCCCTGCCACGGCCTGCATTGCATCGAGTCCGGCCTGCTCGCCCTGCGCAAGTCGGACAAGCAGGGCAATTCGGTCATCCTGCGCCTGGCCCATCCCGGGGAGACCCTGGGCTTCCCCGCCTACTTCGGCGGCATGGACTACACGGCCGGGGCCGAGGCGCTGCGCCAGTCCCGCGCCTGCTTCTTCCCGGCCCGCCTGCTGGACGAGATCCTCACCCGCAACCCGGAGCTGCGCGCCGAATTCTCCCGCCTGCTGGCCTTGGAGTTGCGCAGTTACGGGGAGGCCCGGCTGCGCATGGCCACCCGCACCCTGGAATGGCGCCTGCTTGATCTCCTGTTGCAGCTCCTGCCCGGCTGCGGCCTGGTGGAGGGGGACGGCAACCTGGCGCGCCTCGATCTGCCCCTGTCCCGCCGCGACCTGGCCGCCATGCTGGGCGTGCGTCCGGAGACGGTGGCCCGCGCCTTGCGCCAGCTGGGCGCCCTGGATCTGGCCCGCTTCAACGGCCGGGCCGTGACCATCCCCGATTTGCGCCGGCTGAGGCGGGAGCTGCGCTAAGAGTCCGCTGGACCTGGTCGCGTCACCGCCCTCATCATCCAACCCGAGCCCTGCCCCAGGCCCGCGGGTCCATCCAACTGGTATTCTTGAACTTTAATCCTACCTTCAGGTGCGATTTTCACGCGTTGCAAAGCCGCCCGCAGGCAGTGGCTGTCCAGACCAATGGGAGGATGCACATGAGCAGGCTGTTTCCGCTGATCATCTCCGTCTCGCTGTGGATCGGCTGCGGCGCCCCGCCCGCCGAGCAGTCCGCCGCCCCGTCGGCCTCGGCCGGACAATCCGCCGTGCAGGACGATGTCTCGCAGAAGGACATCGTCAAGGTGGCCGTCGCCTCGCCGGACCACGGCACCCTGGTCAAGGCCGTGCAGGCGGCCGGACTGGTGGACGCCCTCTCCAACGCCGGACCCTTCACCGTCTTCGCCCCGATCAACGCCGCCTTCGACCAGCTGCCGGCGGGGACCCTGGCCAATCTGCTCAAGGCGGAGAACAAGAACCAGCTGAAGACGATCCTCTACCATCATGTGACCACCTCGGCCCTGGCCCTCGAGAGCTTCCGGGACGGGCAGAGCCTGGGCATGGTGGACGGCACGGCCGCGCTGATCACGCGGCGGGGCGGGGATGTCCTCATTGACGGCCACCGCATCCTGGGCTCGGTCAAGGCCTCCAACGGCATGGTCCACGTCATCGACGCGGTGCTGCTGCCCCCCGCCCGCTGACAAGCCGGCGACCACCACGGCCGGGGGCGGACCGGAGCGGGAATCAGTCGTCCTGTGCCATGAAGCCCTGTCGGCGCAGGAGGGCCAGGATGCGGCGGGAGGCTTCGTCGAAATCGGCCTTGCGGTACTTGAGCCGGGTGTAGACCTGGGCCAGGTTGGTGATGCCGTCCCGCCCCATGCGCTCCGCCAGTTCCGGAATGGCCAGATAGCGCAGCCAGCCCTCCGTGTCGCGCAGCTGGTAGATCCCGTCGATCTCGGCGTCGTCGTAGTCCCGGTAGCGCTCCTGGTGCAGGAGGCCATCCAGGGGCAGGCGCATGCGGGGCGCGGGGTCCTCGGCGGGATGGCCCAGCACGACGCTGGTGACCGGCACCACGCCGGGGGGCAGCTCATAGAAGAGGCAGAGCTCCTCCATGGCGTTGAGCGTGGTGCCCATGTAGCAGGCGCCCAGGCCCAGGCTTTCGGCGGCCAAGACGCTGTTCTGCGCGGCCAGGAAGAGGTCCCCGGTGGCCACCAGGAAGCTGAGCAGGTTGTCGTAGCCGGGGACGGCGTCGCGCCGCCGGCACCAGCGGCCCATGCGGTGGAAGTCGGCGCAGAAACAGAGCACGACCGGCGCCTGGAGGATCATGTCCTGCCTGAGATGCAGCTCCCAGAGGCGGCGCTTGCGCTCCTCCTCCCGCGTCACGATGACGGACCAGGTCTGCATGTTGCCGCTTGAGGACGCCCGCAAGCCGGCTTCCAGGATCTCGCGCAGGGTCTCCTCCGCCAGCGGGTCGGGCCGGTAGGCGCGGATGGAGCGGTGCGCCCAGATCTGCTCAAGCACCTCGTTCATGCCACCTCCATCCACTTCGCATCATGGCCTTGCGCGCACCACGCCCGGGAGGCGAAGCGGTCAGGCGGCCCGCCGCGCCCTCCGGCCCTCCCGCCAGCGATGGGCGGAAAGATAGAGCGTGGGCAGGACGATCAGGGTCAGCAGCGTCGAGGTGACGAGGCCGCCCATCACCACCACGGCCAGGGGTTTCTGGATGTCGGCCCCGGAACCTGTGGCGTAGAGCATGGGCAGGTGGCCGATGAAACTGGTCAAGGCCGTCATCAGCAAGGGCCGGAAACGCAGGTCGCAACCGATGCGGACGGTGTCCGCCACGGATTCTCCCTGCTCCCGCAGCTGGCGGAAGAAGGCGACGAGCACCACGCCGTTCTGCACGGCCACTCCGAGCAGGACGATGAAGGCGACGGCCGCCGAGACCGAGAGCGGCATCTGGAACAGCACGACGGCAATGACGCCGCCGACCAGGGCGAAGGGCAGGTTCAGGAGAACGAGCAGGGAGACGGGGAGCGAGCCCAGGGCCAGGAAGAGGAGAACCAGGATGAGAAGCAGGGCGACGGGCACCACCAGGCTTAGCTGGCGCATGGCGCGCTGCTGATTCTCGAACTGGCCGCCGTACGCCAGGTGGTAGCCGGTGGGCATGGATTTCACCAGCGGCTGGAGCCGCTCCTGGACCTCGGCGACGAAACCGCCCAGATCCCGCCCCCGCACATTCGCCTCCGCCACCACCCGCCGCATGCCGTTCTCGCGGCTCACCTGCATGGGCGTCTCCACCAGTGCGAATTCCGCCAGCTGGGCGAGGGGGACGCGCTCGCCCCCCGGCGCCGCCACCAGCAAACGCTCCACCTGATGCCGGGAGCCGCGCTCGGCCTCGGGATAGCGCAGCACCACGGCCGTGCGCCGCTGCTCCTCGATCAGGATGGTGGCCTGGCGGCCGGCGACAGCCAGCTCGATGGTCGCGTTGATGTCGGACATGTTGATGCCATGGCGTGCCGAGGCCTGGCGGTCGACGCGCACGTCGAGTTGCTCCATGCCCGAGACCTGCTCCACCTTGACGTCGCTGGCGCCCGGCGTGTTCTGCAACACGGCGGCCGCCTGGTCGGCCAGCTTCTTGAGGACGTCCAGGTCGGGGCCGAAGATCTTGACGGCGAGATCGCTCTTGACGCCGGAGATCAGCTCGTTGACGCGCAGGGCGATGGGCTGGGAGAAGGAGTAGCGCAGGCCGGGGATGGTCGCCAGGTCGTTTTGCATGGCCGCCACCAGCTCTGCCCGGTGGCGTCCCCGGCCCCAGGCTCCGCGCGGCTTGAGCATGATGATGACATCGGTTTGCTCCGGCCCCATGGGATCCTCCGAGATCTCGGCGCGACCCGTCTTGCTCACCACCGTCGCCACCTCAGGGTAGGCCGCCAGGCGCTTTTCGATGGCCGTGGCCACGGCCACCGAGCCCTCGAGCGAGGCGTTGGGCAGGCGCACGACGTTGACGGCGATCGCCCCCTCGTCGAGGTCCGGCATGAACTCGGTCCCGATGAAGGGCACCAGCGCCAACGCCCCTGCCAGGAAAGCGGTCGAAATACCCATGGTCAGGCCCGGGCGGCGCAGGGCGCGGTCCAGCAGGCGCATGTAGCCGGTGTGGAGGCGGCGCGTGACAGCGAACTCGCGATCCGGCCGCCGCCGCAACACGAGTTCGGACAGGACGGGGATGACGGTGAACGCGATGAGCAACGAGGCGAGGAGGGCGATGAGCATGGTCGAGGCGAGGGGGGCGAACATCTTCCCCTCGATGCCCTGCAGGGTGTAGAGCGGCACCAGGATGATGACGACGATGAGGACCGAGAAAGAAACGGGCCGGGCCACTTCCGTCACGGCCCGCGCGACCACCTCCCGGGTCGGCGTCTCCGGCAGGGCGTGGGCCAGGTGCCGGCGCACGTTCTCCACCACGACGATGGAGGCGTCCACCACCATGCCCACGGAGAAGGCCAGCCCGCCCAGGCTCATCAGGTTGGAGCTGATGCCGGTCCAGCCCATCACAATGAAGCTGGCCAGGAAGGTGAGGGGCAGGCTGACGAGGACGATGAGGGCCGTGCGCAATTCCGCCAGGAAGACGAAGAGAACGATGATGACGAGCAAGCCGCCCTCGAGCAGGGCGTTCTGCACCGTGCGGATGCAGGCCTGGATCAGGTCGGTGCGGTCGTAGAAGACGTTGAGCCGGACGCCGGCGGGCAGGTTGTCGCGGATGCCGTCCATGGCGGCCTTCACCCGGTCGACCACGTCGCGGGCGTTCTCGCCCTTCAACATGATGATCATGCCCGCCACGGCCTCGCCCTTGCCGTCGCGCGTCACCGCGCCCTGGCGCGTCTCGGCGCCGATCACCACCTCGGCGATGTCCCTCACCAGAACGGGGGTGCCGTCCCGGGCGCGCAGCACCACGTTCTCGACATCCTGCGGCCCCTGCAGAAGACCCACGCCGCGCAGGTAGACCTGCTCCCAGCCCCGCACGATGACGCCGCCCCCGGCGTTGGCGTTGTTGGCCTCCAGCGCGTCCGCCACCTCCTCCAGCGTCAGGCCGTGGGCGAGCAGGAGGTCCGGCGAGACCAGCACCTGGACCTGCCGCACCTGTCCGCCGAAGCTGTTGACCTCATTGACGCCGGGCACCGGCTTGAGCAGGGGCGCCACCAGCCAGTCCTGGATGGTGCGCAGTTCCATGGCATCGGCCGCGTCGCTCTCGAGGGTGTATTGGAAGATCTCGCCCAGCCCCGTGCTGATGGGGCCCAGCTCCGGCTCGACGCCGGGCGGCAGCTGTTCGCGGGCGATGGAGAGCCGCTCGAAGACCTGCTGGCGCGTCCAATAGGTGTCCACGCCATCCTCGAAAATGACCACGACCTGGGAGAGGCCGGCCTTGGAGAGGGAGCGCACCTCGGTGACACGGGGCAGGCCGCGCATCACCTGCTCGATGGGATAGCTGATGCGGTCCTCCACATCGGTGGCGGCCAGGCCCGGAGCCTGGCTGAGGATCATCACCTGGGTGTTGGTGACATCGGGAAAGGCGTCGATGGGCAGGGCGCGCCAGGCGATCGCGCCGGCGACGGCCAGGACGGCCGCCGCCAGCACCACCAGCAGGCGGTGGCGCAGGAGCAGAAGGGTGAGTTTCATCGCTTTCTCCTAGTCGGCGCAACCGGCGCCCATCTTGGAGCGCAGCACGTCGGATTTGAGCAGGAAGACCCCCTCCGTCACCACGGTGGAGACGCCGTCCGGCGCCTGCAGCAGTTCGACCCAGTCCCCCCAGGCGCGGCCCGTGGTGATCGGGCGCCGCACGAAGTAGTCCTCATGGTGGGGCACGAAGATGAAGGCGCGGCCCTCGTCCTCGCAGACCGCGGCGCGTGGCACCGCGGCGACCATCTCGCCGCCGGGCAGCAGGATCCCCACACGGGCGAACATGCCGGCCAGGAGTCGCCCCGCGGGGTTGCGCACGGCCACGCGCACCTTGACGGTGCGGGTCGCGGCGTCCATCACCGGGCTGACGAGATCGACGACGCCGGTGAACTCCTCGCCGGGCCAGGCCTTGACCGTGACCACCGCCCGCCATCCGGCCCCGGGGACAAGGCCGTGCAAGGCGGCGAGATCCCGCTCGTGGAGGTCGCACCAGACCCACAGCGAGCTGTTGTCCGCCAGGGTGACAAGCACGTCCCCGGGCTGGACGCTCTCGCCCGGCGCGGCGTGCAGGGCGATGATGGCGCCGTCGCCGGCCGCCTTCACCACCAGACGGCCGCGGGGCTCCTCCGCGCTCGGGAGGCGCTCGCCCGTGGTGTCCTGCCCCATCATGGCCAGGCGCTGGCGGGCGGTGGCGACCCGGTTCCGCGACGCCTCCAGGTCCTTGGCGGCAAGCACATGCTCCCGCTCGGAGCTGATCCCCTCCCGGCGCAGCTCGTCGATGCGCGCGACGCCCCGCTCCGCGATCTTCAACTGGGCCGCGGCCTCAAGAAGAGCCTCTTCGGCCTCGCCCGCCTCGGCGCTCTCCAGCTCCAGCAGCACCTGGCCGCGCCGCACGCGCTCGCCCAGCGCCACACGAACCTGGCGCACGACGCCCGGCGCCGTCGTGCCCAGATCGGCCACCCGTTGCGCATCAAAGACGATCTCACCCGTGAGAGTGAGGGTGGTCTCGACCGCGCGGGCCTCCACATGCCCCAGGTGGAGCAGCCCTTCCTCGAAGAGGCGCCCGGGTGCCCGTGCCACGCCCACCTCGTAGCGGCATTCCTCGCACTGGTGGGTCTTCACGCCATGCTCGCAGCCGGCCGCGAACAACTCCTCCACCGGGCGGTCCAGGTCGGATTCCTCGGCGCCGTGGTCGTGATCCTGTCCATGCCCTTCCGCCGTCGCGTCCTGGGACGCGTGTTCATGGCCGTCATGTTCCCCATGGTCCTCCGCGGTGGGCGGCCGACCGCAGGAGTGAACCAGGGACAGCAGCGCCAACAGCGCCGCCCGCTTGGCGATCGCCTTCATCAGTAGATCTCCTTCTCAAGCAGCATGCCCAGGCGGAGCCTGTCCACCTGAGCCTGGACACAGGCCTCGATCGCCTCGCGTCGGATGCTCCCCAGCAGGCGGCGGGCGTCGATCAATTCGAAGAGGTTGGCCTCTCCCAGCCGCCAGCCCTTCTCCAGGGCCAGTGCGGCCTCCTCGGCGCGGGGCAGGATCTCGTCCCGGTAGCTGCGGGCCGTCGCCAGGGACGTGCCGCAGGCGGACTCCGCCTCCGCCAGGTCCATGGCCAGCCGGCGGCGCTCCTCGTCCAGCCCGGCCTGCGCCTCCCGCAGGCGGGCGCGGGCCTGCCCGATGCGGCCGCGGTTCCAATTGAACAGCGGCAGGTCCAGGGTCAGTCCCACCCCCCGGGCCAGGCGGTCGTCGGCGCGCTCGAGACTGCCGTGCAGCTCCAGGCGGGGCAGCAGGCCGGCCCGTTCGGCGGCGAGCGCCCCGCGTTCCGCCCTGATGCTGGCCTGCGCCGCGCGCAAGCGCGCGTGCTCCCCGGGCGCCCCTTCGTCCGGTGGCGCCGGCAGCTGAAAAATGTCCGTCTCCACCACCAGCGGAACGCCCGCCGCCGCGGGCAGCCACTGTGCCAGCCGCCGGCGGCTGAGTTCGAGGGCGCGCCGGGCCGCGTCCGCCTCGGCTTGCTGGCGCAGGGCTTCCACATCGATGCGCGCCGCCTCCACCGGCCGGGATTCGCCCAGTTGGACGCGGATGGCGATGGCACGCCGCAGGTCCTGCATGTGCCGGTCCAGGTCGTCCAGCGTCGCCGCCCGTGCCTGGTCGCCGGCCAGGACCCAGAACGCCTCCGCCAGTTCGAGCGTCAGCTCGCGCGTCACGAGCTCCGCTTCAACGGCAGCCAGTGCTTCGCCCGCCCGCGCCGAGCTCAGGCGTCCCGGCCTGGTCCAGATCCAGTCCAGGGGCAATCCCAGCGCGAACTCCTCTTCCCGGGCCGCTTCACCTCCGTGGCGCGGGTCCACGCTGAGGAGGCGCAGGTCCCCCTCCGGGTTGGGCAGCGCGGCCGCCTCCCGCACGGCTCCGGCGGCGGCCTGGACGGAAGCGCGGGCCGCTGCCAGGCGAGGGTGGGCCTCGACCAAGGGTTGACAGTCGTTCCAGGTGACGCGCAGCGTGTCGCCAGCGTCGGCGACAGGCGCGGCGGGGATGGACCCGTTCACCAGGAGCACAAGGGGGAGCAGCAGGGCGCTACGCCCGAACCCCCCACGGGGCGGTCGTATTCGCATTGTGGTCTTCCTCGCTACGTGGCTTTGGTTGCGGAGTGTCCTGATTCCCCCGCCCGGCAGAGGGCAGCGGTCTCAGGTCAGGATTGAGAAGAAGAGATCAGGCAGCGGGTGGTCGGAAGACGGAGTGGACGAGGAGCAGCACAGGCGGCACTTGGTGCACGCGGCCTTCCGGCGGGGCGATGGGGAGCGGACCCAGGCCGTTCAGCGTGACGAGCAAGGCCAGACCGCCACCATGGGCCGGACAACCCAGGCAGGCGCAAGACGGGTCGCAGCCGTCATCCCCCTCCCCTGCGGCGGGGTGGCAGTCCGCCACATCGTGGCCATGGTCGACGCTGGTCCAATGGGCGACCAGGGGCACCAGCGCCAGGCTTTGCACGCACCACACCAGCAGCACGAGCTGCGCGAGGAAGCGCCGCAGGGGGCTGTGGGCCGGCTGCATCCCGCGACAGGCACGGGGCTTGGTGGTGGGCAGGCCGCTCATGGCTCCTTTCAATCCGTGGCGTCCAGGGTAGCAAAGCAAGGGGGCCGCGGCAATCAGGCCGATGGACGGGCGGGCAGGATGGTTCCCACCGCCTCGCCGAAGCCGATGCGCCAGCCCGGACCTTGGGCCTGGCCCGTGATGGTCACCGTGTCGCCGTCCTCCAGGAAGCGGCGCGTCTCGCCGCCGGGCAGGTCCAGGGGCTCCGTGCCGCGCCAGGTCAGTTCCAGCAGGCTGCCGCGTGACTCCTTGTCCGGCCCGCTGATCGTGCCGCTGGCCAGCAGGTCGCCCGGCCGCAGGTTGCAGCCGGTCACCGTGTGGTGGGCCAGCTGCTGCTCCATGCTCCAGTAAAGGTGCTTGAGGTTGCTGGCGATGATGCGCGCCGGCCGGTCCATGCGCGCGCCGCGCAGCCAGACCTCCAGCTCGACCTGGAAGGCGCCGGGGCCGGGCTGGCGCAAGTATGGCAGTGGCTGGGGGTCGTCCTGCGCCGGACCCGGGATGCGGAAAGGTTCGAGGGCGGCCAGGGGCACCACCCAGGGCGAAATGGTGGTGGCGAAGTTCTTGGCCAGGAAGGGACCCAGGGGCTGGTACTCCCACTTCTGGATGTCCCGCGCCGACCAGTCGTTGACCAGCACGAGGCCGAAGATGTGCTCGCGGGCCTGCTCGATGGGGATGGCCGCGCCCAGCTCGTTGCCCGGGCCGGTGAAGAAGCCCATCTCCAGCTCGATGTCGAGCAGGCGGCTGGGGCCGAAGAGGGGCCGCCCGCCCTCGGGGGCCTCGGTCTGGCCGCAGGGGCGGCGCACCGGCGTGCCCGACACCACCACGCTGCTGGCCCGGCCGTGGTAGCCCACCGGCAGATGCAGCCAGTTGGGCATGAGCGCGTTCTCCTTGCCGCGGAACATGACACCCACGTTGGTGGCGTGCTCGCGGGAGGAGTAGAAGTCGGTGTAGTCGCCGATGCGGGCGGGCAGGAGCAGGCGGACGGCGGACTGCGGGAAGAGGGCGGCGTCGCGCAGGGGGGCGCGGTCGCGCAGCTCGGGGTTGTCCTCGCGCAGCAGGTCCTGCAGGCGGGCGCGGACTTCGGCCCAGGCGGCCGGGCCCAGGGCCATGAAAGCGTTGAGGGCGTCGGCGGCGAAGACGCGCTTCCCCTCAAGCCGGGGTCCGCTGAAGCAGCCCGCCTCCTCCAGGGCGGCCAGGTCCAGCACCTGGTCGCCGATGGCCACGCCCACCCGCGGCGCGCCGCCCGCCACCGGCACGAAGACGCCGAAGGGCAGGCTCTGGATGGGGAAGTCCGTCTCCTGGGCGCCCGGCACGAAGGAACGCAGCGCGTTGAAGTCCTGGTCGCTCATCCTCCCTCTCCCCCTGATTCCAGCCAACCCAGCGCGCGCAGGTCGGCCACCGGTTCATCGAAACTGCAACTTCCATGGCCGGGAAGGAGGCGGCGGGCCTCGCGGACCTCCGAGGTCTCCACCCGCAACTCACGCCACGACAGCTCGCCCTCCCGCAAGCGGAAGAGATCCCGGCGGGTCTCCGACAGGATGGGGAGCAGGTCGCGCTCCGCCAGTCCGTGGGTCAGGGCCGCCATGGCGGCGAAGTAGACGTTGAGAAATCCGTGCATCCAGACGCCCGGTTCGGGTCGCCAATGGCGCAAGGGGTGATGCAGCCCCGCCGTGAGCTTCAGGGGCAGGCCGTGGTCGCGGCAGAGGGTGATCACCATCGCCACGCGGTCAAGAGTGGGGAACTCGGCCGCCGTCACGCCGCCGCAGCGCAGCTTGAGGCCGTGTCGTCCGCCACCGGCGTTCAGACGGACCAGGACCTCGGCCAGGGCCTCCAGCCGCCCGCGATCCCAGTCCGGCCCCGCCTCCCAGAAGGTGTCCATGTCCGGGGAAAGCAGCGCCCTCCCCTTCGCCAGCATGGCCTCCAGCGCGTCTCCGTCGGGCGAGTCCTCCGGCAGGCGCAGCTCCCAGGCCTCCACCCGGGCCCGACCGGACTGCCCGGTCCTGAAGCGCGCCCAGCCCGCTTCATCCGCGGCGAGGGTTTCCGACAGGGCCGCGGCCTCGGGAGCGCGAGCGGCCAGTAGAGCCAGCGACACGCCGCTTTCCTCCGGTTGGAGACAGGCCGCCAACTCCTCCAGCCGGGCGGCGGGGCAGATGAAGCGGCCCAGCATCCAGGCCTGGGGCGAGGCCCGGTGGCGGCCGTACTCGCGCCACGCCTCCGCCATGGGCAGGGTGGCGGGCGGAAAGAGGCCGGCGTAGTCGATGATGCCATCGAGCAGGGCGCGCCGGGCGGAAGCTTCCATCAGTCGGTGCCCTGCAGGCCGGCGGGGAAGATGGCCTCCAACCCGCCGCGCAGCTCCTCGTCGATGACCAGGTCAAGCGCACCGAGGTTTTCCAGCAACTGGGCCTCGCTGGTGGCTCCCAGGATGACGCTGGACACGCCGAAACGGTCGGCGGCCCAGGCCAGGGCCAGTTGGGCGCGGCCCAGGCCGCGGGCGGCGGCCAGCTCCCCCAAGCGGCGGACACGTTCCAGGTTGTCCGGCTTGAGCAGGCTCCGGTGCAACCACTCCTGCATCTCCAGGCGGCTGCCGGCGGGGATGCCTCCGTCGTACTTGCCGCTGAGCAGGCCGCTGGCCAGCGGGCTCCAGACGACCGTGCCCATGCCCAACTCCAGGCAGGTGGGCAGGACATCCCACTCGAAGCGGCCGCGGGCGAGGAGGGAGTACTGGGGCTGTTCCACCTGGGGGGGATGGACCAGCCACTCGCGGGCTAGGCGGTGGGCCTGGCGCAGGTTCTCGCCGCTCCACTCGCTGGTGCCCCAATAGAGGACCTTGCCCTGGCGCACCAGGTCGTCCATGGCGCGCAGCGTCTCGAGGACCGGCGTCTCGCTGTCGAAACGATGGCAGAAGTAGATGTCCAGGTAGTCGGTGCCCAGCCGGCGCAGGCTCTTCTCGACGGACTCGATGATGTGCTTGCGCGAGAGGCCGCGGTCGTTGACGTCATCGCTCATGGGCCAGAAGACCTTGGAGGAAATGACCAGTCGGTGGCGGGGCAGGGCGGCGAGGGCGCGCCCCATCGCCTCCTCGGCGGCGCCCTTGGCGTAGATGTCCGCCGAATCGAAGAAGTTCACGCCGTGCTCGAAGGCCGCGTGCAGGATGCGGTCCACCTGGGACTGCTCCTTGAGGGTTCCGCCGAAGGTGGTCCAGCCCCCCAGACCCAGCGTGCTCACCTTGGTGCCGCAGCGGCCCAGCGGCCGGTAGCTCATCGCCATGTCGTCTCCCTTCCGTGTTTCATCCCCGGCGCGGCCAGGGACAGGCCCATGCCTCCGTGCCGCGTCCCGTCATCTGCAGGGGCAGGTCCTCCAGGGCCTGGCGGGCCAGGCGCCGCCCCTGATTCGTCAAGCCAAGATACTCGCCCCGGCAGGCCAGATCCCCCTCCGCCTCCCCCCAGCGCACCACGCGTCCCGCCGTCTCGGCCGACCAGCCCAGGTGCTCGCTCAGGTGGCCCAGGCGGCATTCGCGCTCCTCCTCCGCCGTCCCTTCGTGGTTGAAGAGATGGATGGCCAGCACGCGCCGGGCGAAGAGGCGGCTCTGCTGGCGGCTGCGTCGCCGGGTCGCCACCAGCCCGTGCTCCGGGGAGAGGAGGAGGGCCAGTCCAAAGAGGACGCCGCCCGCCACCGCCATGGACCCGGCGATGGAGGCATCCAGGCGCCAGGCGATCTGCCAGCCAAGGAGGGCCATGGCCACGGCGGCCAGCGCGGCCCAGGCAAAGACGGCGGGCAACCGTTCGCTGAGCAGCAGGGCGACGGCGCCGGGCGTGACGACCAGGGCGACCACCAGGACGGAACCCACCGCGTCGAAGGCGCCCACGCAAGTAAGCGAAAGCAGGCCCAGCTCCGCGGTGTGCAGCAGGGCCGGCAGGAAGCCGAGGGCGGATGCCAGCAGCGGGTCGAAGGCGGAGGCGGTCAATTCCTTCCAGAAGACGAGGAGGAAGAGAAGGTTGGCCAGCAGGAGGCCGCCCATCTGCCAGAGGGCGTGGGGCAGGTCGAGGCCGAAGAGCGCGAGCCGGCGAAAGGGGGCGAAAGCCAGTTCGCCGAGCAGCACGGCGTCGGTGTCCAGATGCACCCCGCCGGCCAGGCGCGTGACGAGGACGACGGCCAGGCTGAACATGACGGGAAAGACAAGGCCCAACGCGGCGTCCTCCTTCATGCGGCCGCTGCGCCGCAGCAGCTCCACCAGCCAGACCATGGCCAGGCCGCTCAGGGCCGCCGCAGCCACCAGCCAGGGGGAGTCCAGACGGCCCAACCAGAGGTAGCCCAGCACGATGCCGAGCAGCACGCTGTGGCTGATGGCGTCGCTGAGCAGCGCCTGGCGACGCAGCAGCAGCCAGACGCCGGGGAGGGCGCAGGCCAGGGCCGCCACGACGGCGATGAGCTGGACTTCAAGCACGGGAGTCATGACAGGCCTGGGCCTTCCTTCCATCGGACACTGAATCCAATCATCCGGGCCGGCGATGGCCTCCCGCGTGTGCCGGGGAGGCAGGCCGGCCACGGGACAGTTTTCCGAAAAATCCCTGTGTTCCCTCCCACCACCACCCCACCCTCCCGGGGCACTTGGGTTTTCCCGAAAAGTTCGCTGTACCCGGCCTCTCCAACCATCCAGATTCACCTCGGGTCACGCGGCCTGGACAGCGCGCCCCCGCCACGCCTCCCATAAGGGTGCCCTGCCTGCGGCGGCGGACAGGTCTCTCCAGTTGCCCAGCGGGGGAGGCAGGGCGGATCGCTGCTCAGGCGCGGCCGGCCGGCCGCGCCATCATCCAGGGCGGGGATGGCTGCCCGGGCGTGCTGCAGAGGCAGCCCGGCCTCGGGACAGTTTTCCGAAGAACCCCAGTTTTCCCTCCCACCGCCACCCCACCCTCCCGGGGCACCTGGGTTTTCCCGAAAAGTTCGCTGTATCCAGCCTCCCCGGCCATCCAGATTCACGCCGGGTCACGCGGCCTGGACAGCGCGCCCCCATAGCTTCGGCCAAAGGGGCGCCCTGCCCGCGGCGGTGGACAGGTCCCACCAGCCGCCCAGCGGGGGAAGGCAGGGCGGATCGCTGCTCAGGCCCGGCCGGCCGGCAGCGCCTCCCCTCCGCGCCTCGCCCGACGCCGCGCCAGCAGCACCCCCAGCAAGCCGCGCCGGGGCGAGGCAAGCAGCGAGAGGGCCACCAGCAGCGCGGCGGCCAGCACGATGGCGGGGCCGGTGGGCATCCGCTCCACCGTCAAACTGGCCCAGCCACCCAGGAGGCCGGCCAGGGCCCCCGCCAGCGCGGCGAGGAGGGTCATGGCGCCCAGGCGGTCCGTCCATTGGCGGGCGGCGACAGCCGGGGCGACGAGCAGGGCGCTCATCAGCACCACGCCCACCGTCTGCAGCCCCAGCACGATCACCAGCACGGTGAGCAGGGTGAGAATGAAGTCCAGCCGCACCGTGGGCCAGCCCAGCTGGGCGGCGAAGTCGGGGTCGAAGGCGGTCAGCGCGAACACCTTCCACAGGAGGACCAGCACGCCGACCACGGCCAGCGCGGCGCCGCCCATCCACCACAGGTCGCGCACCAACAGCGAGGCGGCGCTGCCGAAGAGGTAGCGGTCGAGCCCGGCCTGGGCGGCGTCGGGGCGTCCCTGGATCCAGGTGAGGAGCATGACGCCCAAGCCGAAGAAGCCGGCCAGGACCAGGCCCAGGGCGCCGTCCTCGCGGATGTGGGAGTGCCGCAGGATGAAGGTCACCACCAACATGCCGGCCAGGCCGGCCACGATGGCGCCGGCCGCCAGGACGGGGGCGGCGCGGCTGCCGAGCAGCCAGAAGGCGAGCACGATGCCGGGCAGGGCGGCGTGGGAGACCACGTCCCCCACCAGGCTCTGGCGGCGCAGCACGACGAAGACGCCCAGCACGCCGCCCAGCAGGCCGATGAGGGCGCAGCCGGACAGCACGACGCGGGCGGTGTGGTCCAGGCCCGTCACGCGTCCACTCCCGGGAAGGCGGCGGCGGGCCGCTCGCCGGCGACCCGGCCGCCGTAGGTGTGGCGCAGGTTGGCTTCGGTGAAGACCTCCGCCACGGGGCCGGCCGCCACCAGCTGCACGTTGAGCAGGGCGACCTCGTCGAAGTAATCGGGCACCGTCTGCAGGTCGTGGTGGACGACGAGCACGGTGGAACCCTCCGTGCGCAGTTGTCGCAGCAGGTCGACGATGGTCCGCTCGGTGCGGGCATCCACCCCCTGGAAAGGCTCGTCCATGATGAGCAGCTCGCCACCCTGGGCCAGGGCCCGGGCGAGGAAGGTGCGCTGCTGCTGCCCGCCCGAGAGCTGGCGGATCTGGCGGCGGGCGTAGTCGGTCATGCCGACGCGATCGAGGGCCTGGCGCGCCTCCCGTCGCTCTGCCGCACCGGGCCGCCGGAACCAGCCCAGACGCCCATAGGTGCCCATGAGCACCACGTCCTCCACCGTGACGGGGAAGTCCCAATCCACGTTGCCCCGCTGCGGGACATAGGCCACCCGGCGCCGCACCAGGGCCAGCGGCGCCCCAAGGACCTGCACGGTGCCCGCCGCCGGCTTGACCAGGCCGAGGATCGCCTTGAGCAGGGTGGATTTGCCGGCGCCGTTGGGTCCGACCAGCGCCGTCAGGGTGCCGGCCTTCACCTCGAGGTCGACGTCCCAGAGCACGGGCCGCGCCCGGTAGGCGACGGTGAGGTCATGCACCTCGATGGCGGGTGGCCGGCTCATGGCGCCTCCTTTGGCACGGCGAGCGCCTGGAGGATGGTGTCCACGTTGTGGGCCACCATCCCCTCGTAGGTGGCGGCGGGCGTGCCGGCGCTGCCCAGGGCGTCGGAGTAGAGTTCGCCGCCAATGGCCACCTCGTGCCCGGCGGCCTGGGCCGCCTCGCGCACGGCCTCCAGGGTGCGGCGTGGCACGCTGGACTCCACGAAGATGGCCGGGATGCGCCGCTCGGCCAGGAAGGCGGCCAGCTCCTGCACGTCCCGCGCCCCCGCCTCGGCCACCGTGGAAATGCCTTGCAGGCCCCGCACCTCGAAGCCGTAGGCGCGGCCAAAGTACTGGAAGGCGTCGTGGGCGGTGACCAGGACGCGGCGCTCGGGCGGCAGGGCGGCCGTGCGGGCGCGGATGGCGGCGTCCAGGCTGTCCAGGCCCTCCGCCAGGCGGGCGGCGCGCTCCCGGTGGCTGGCGGCCCCCGGCGGATCGAGGCGGGCCAGCTCCTCGCCGATGCGCCGGGCGACGCGGCTCCAGGCCGCCACGTCGAACCAGAGATGCGGATCAGGCAGATCGCCGCCCCCGGCGGCGACCAGCAGGTCGACTCCCTCCAATCCCTCGCAGAGGGCGACGGCGCGAGCCTCACGCAGGTTGGCCAGCACCTCCCCCAGACGGGCCTCCAGATGCAGGCCGTTGCTGAGCACGAGATCGGCGCGGCTGAGCAGGTGGAGATCGCCGGCGCTCGCCTTGTAGAGGTGCGGATCGACCCCCGGCCCCATCAGGCCGTCCACCTGGAGGCGGTCACCCCCGATGCGGGCTGCCAGGTCGGTGATCATGCCGGTGGTGCAGACGACGCGGGGCCGGTCCGCCGCCGGCTCCCCCCCGACGCAGGCGGCCAGCAGGAGCAGGAGCGACAACAGGCTGGCCAGGACCAGGCCGGAACCGGCCGCGGGTTGACGGGTGGCGTGTATCATGCCGGAAGGTCGCTCTTGGCAAAAGGAAATCCACGCGTCGCCGCCGGGACCGTCCACAGGTCCCGAGGACAGGCTGACCGGCGGTGGCGGACAAAGCGCCGGCCGCCCGCCCACCCCCCGTCCCGCTTCATCATATTCAGGCATCCAAGGAGCCGGCCATGATCGAGGTGCGATCCCTCAGCAAGGATTTCCATGTCCACCGCAAGCAGGAGGGTCTCTGGGGCAGCCTGCGCTCGCTGGTCAGGCGGGAGACGGTGGTCAAGCACGCTGTGCGCGAGGCCACCTTCCACGTGGGCGAAGGCGAGATCCTCGGCCTGGTGGGGGCCAACGGCGCCGGCAAGACCACGCTGGTCAAGATGCTGGCCGGGATCATCCACCCCAGTTCAGGCGAGGCGCGGGTGCTGGGGCACAAGCCCTGGGAGAGGGCGCGGGACTTCCAGCGCCGCATCGCCCTCATCATGGGCCAGAAGGCGCAGTTGTGGTGGGACCTGCCGGCGGCGGACTGCTTCCTCCTGCTCAAGGAGATCTACCAGATCCCCGAGCGCCAGTACCGCGAGACCCTCGCCTTCCTCAGCGAGACCCTGCAGGTGAAGGGCGAGCTGCACATCCAGATCCGCCGCCTCAGCCTGGGGGAGCGGATGAAGATGGAGCTGATCGCCGCCCTCCTCCACCGGCCGCGCGTGGTCTTCCTGGACGAGCCCACCATCGGCCTCGACCTCAGCGCCCAGCGCGCCATCCGCGACTTCATCCTCGACTACCGGCAGCTGCACCGCCCGGCCATGCTGCTGACCAGCCACTACATGGAGGACATCGAGCGGCTCTGCGCGCGCATCCTCATCATCCGCGAAGGCGAGCTGGTCTTCGACGGGCCGCTGGCCGAGGTGATGCGCACCCACGCCCGGCACAAGGTGGTGGCCGTGCAGCTCAAGCCGGGGGCGCCGCCGCCCGACCTGCGCCGCCTGCTGGGGCGGGGCCTGGATCTCGAGGTGCTCGAGGAGGGGCCGGAGCGCTTGCGCATCCAGGCGCCGCGGGACGAGATCCCCAGCCTGGCCGGCCGCCTGGTGACGGAACTGGCCGTGCACGACCTCGCCATCGAGGAGATGGACATCGGCACCGTGATCGAGGGCCTGCTCCACGCCCGCCGCGCCCAAGGCGACCTGCCGGCCGCCGAGTCCCCGCCCGCGGTGGAGGCGGCGTGAGGCAGCGCGCCCGCCTCTTCAGCCACGTGGCCAGCGTGGAGGCGCGCAAGGCGATGAGCTACCGCGCCGACTTCTGGATCAACGTCGTGGTGAGCTTCTTCGCCCAGCTGGGCGTGGTCTGGTACTTGTGGGAGGCCATCTTCCGCAGCACGGGCCAAGCGCTGATCGGCGGTTGGGACCTGCCCTCCATGCTGCAGTACTACGTGCTGGTCATTCTCTGCGGCAAGCTGGTGCGCGGCCAGGAGATGATGGCCGGCCTCTCCCAGGACATCTACGACGGCGGCCTGAGCCGCTACCTGCTCTACCCCGTCGACTACTGGAGCGTCAAGTACGCCCAGCATGTGGGCGCCCTGCTCCCGGCCCTGGTGCAGCTCGTCCTCTTCATGGCGCTCATGCCCCTCTTCTCCGGCAGCATCGGCGCCTTCCGCCCGGGGCCGGCCGAACTGGCCATGGGCGCCATCGCCCTGGCGGCGGGCAACCTGCTCTACTTCCTGCTCCTGCTGCCCATCCAGGCCGTGGCCTTCTGGGCGGACAACGTGTGGAGCCTGGCCGTGCTGGTGCGCTTCGGCAGCGGCCTGCTGGGCGGGGCCCTGCTGCCCCTCAGCCTCTTCCCGGACGAGGCGCGGGCGGTGCTGGACCTGCTCCCCTTCCGCTTCCTCTTCGACTTCCCGGTGAGCGCCCTGATGGGCCGCCTCGCCTTCGGCGAGTGGGCGGCGGGCATGGGCCTGATCGGCTTGTGGTGCGGCCTGCTGTGGGCCCTGTCGCGGCTGGTCTGGCGGCGCGGGGAGCTAAGCTACACGGGAGTGGGGATCTGATGGGCCGCCACTTGCGCCTCTACCTGCACTTCCTGCGCTTCTCCTTCAGCCGCGCCATGGAGTTCCGCGTCGATTTCTTCTTCCGCATCGTGATGGACGCCGCCTTCTACGCCGTGCAGCTGGCCTTCTTCGGCGTCCTCTACCGGCACACGGCCCTGCTGGGAGGCTGGGACCTGGACCAGGCCATCGTCTTCGCCTGCGGCTTCTTCCTCATCGACGCCCTGCACATGACCATCTTCGCCAACAACATGTGGTGGCTGCCCATCTTCGTCAACAAGGGCGACCTGGACTACTACCTGACGCGCCCGGTCAGCCCCCTCTTCTTCCTCAGCCTGCGCGATTTCGCCGCCAACTCCTTCGTCAACCTGCTCATCGCCGTCGCCCTGCTGGCCTGGGCCCTGGGCCGCTACCCCGGCCCCCTCGACCCCCTGGCCGCCGGCGTCTTCATCCTGCTCCTGCTCAACGGCGCCATCCTCTACTGGCTGGTGCACCTCGCCTTCCTCATCCCCGTCTTCTGGCTCCATTCGAGCCGCGGCCTGGGCGAGACCTTCTATGTGCTGGAGAAGTACAGCGAACGGCCGGACCGCATCTTCCGCGGCTGGGTGCGGCGCATCCTGGTGACGGCCCTGCCCTTCGCCCTCATCAGCTCCTTCCCCACCGCCCTGCTCTTCGAGGGCGTCTCCCCCGCCCTGCTGGGTCACGTGCTGGGGGTGACGGCCCTCTTCTTCCTGGCCGTCCTCGGCTTCTGGCGGCTGGCCCTGCGCAACTACGCCTCGGCCTCCTCTTGAGGGGCGCGGGGCGGACGGTCACAGGAATGCTTGTAATCCCGAGAGGACGAGTTGGTTCTTGAAGGCTTCGTGTCGATCAGCCGAGCCGATTGCAGGCAGAAGCGCCCCGCGCTTCTGCTAAGGCCAATGGTGCAGAACCTGCACCATTGGCACTGGCACCAACCTGGCACCGGCCTGGGAGCTTGTAAGGCAGGCTGGATAAAGTGCTGAGTTGCAGCTGAGACGGACATGGGTTGTGAGAAGAAATGGACAGTGCCCTGGTGATGCCCTGGTGATGCCCTGGTGTTGCCCTGGTGTTGCCCTGGTGATGCCCTGGTGATGCCCTGGTGATGCCCTGGTGATGCCCTGGTGTTGCCCTGGTGATGCCCTGGTGATGCCCTGGGCCGAGACACGGATGCCTCCCCAGGCGTACCGGGCGCTTAGTTGCCGTCCACTTCCTGGATCTCCACGCCGTCGATCCAGAGAGTGCCCGGACCGGTGATGTTCAGCTCGAAGCGGATCGCCGTCTGGGCGCCGGTGGTCGTGTGGTTGACATTGAACTGGGACCAGTCGTCCTCCAGGCCTTCTTCGCTGAGGACGAGCTGGCGGGTGGGCGTGGTCTTGGGCGAGAGGCCGGTCACGAAGACCTTGAAGCGGGTCTGGTTGTTCTTCAGCCAGAAGGAGACGCGATAGGTGCGGTTGGGCCGGGTGGCGAAGTCCTGGTAGATCCCGGGAGACTCCCCCGCCCCATTGCCGGAGGCGGTGCCCACGCTGAACTTGAGGGACTGGCCGCCGTCCCGCACCTCCGTTTTGTCCAGGCTCAGCTCCGTGCGGCTCTTCTTCACGGCCTTCTGGTGGACGTGCCAGTTGACGGGCCGTCCCGAGCGGTCATGCTCGAAGCTGCCGTTATTGCCGATGGCCTGGTTGCGGACGATGGAGGTGGACTGGCCGCAGCCAAGACCACCCAGCGCGACGAGCAGGGCCAGGGTGAACAAGGTCAGGGTCGGGCCGGCAAAGGGTGAGCGGGACATGATGCGCCTCCTGGTCAAGAAACTCTCATGTCGCCGGCCGACCGGATCGCACCCGTCGCCAGCTGCCTTGGATCCCACATGAGCTGCATCATGTTATCGATGTTTGATCGTTGATTTCTGATTGAACTCATTTTTGTAGAGGTGACTGCCAGGTGCGGGATCATGTGCGACGCATCGACGATGCGGGATTTGGGAGCATGGGGCGTGATAGGGCGCAAGGCGAGGTCCAGCGCCTGCGGGTGGCTGCCCCGAACTCAGCTCCCTCTGGATAGAAGCCTGGATCCACTTGGCATTGGCGTCTCGACTGGCTGGACAATGAAGGCTGGCACCGGGATGTTCGCATCGCCCTGGAGCGCATCGATGCCACTTCATCCGTGCACAACAAGCAGCTGGCTGCCAGCATCCTGGGTCGACCCAGGTACAGCCACAAACTTGATCGCGACTGACCCACACCTCCTTGTCTGATCGATAGGAAACAGGACTCAGTCGATCGGACAAAGCCTCCCGCCTACTTGCACACAGAGTCATCAGCTCCCAATCCTGCCTCTTCGGCCCGGATTCAGTATTCTCCTGTCATCGGGATACCGAGTGGATGTCCCACCCCTCGGACACCTTCTTCCTGCGAGAAGCACATGGCCGCGACGGACGTGATCACACCCGAGGCCCGCAGCGCGTTGATGGCCCGGATCAAAGGCAAGGGTACCAAGCCCGAGCTCTTGGTACGCAGTCTTGTCCATGCCATGGGATTCCGGTTCCGCCTGCATCGACGAGACTTGCCGGGCACACCAGATCTCGCGTTCATTGCACGGCGGAAGGTCATCTTCGTAAACGGCTGTTTCTGGCATTCACACAAAGGCTGTGCCGGCTACCGGTTGCCGAAGTCCAACCGAGGATTTTGGAAGGAAAAGCACGACCGCAACCGCGCCCGGGACCGCAGTGCGCTGGCCACTTTGCGCCATGCCGGTTGGGACACGCTGGTCGTCTGGGAGTGCGAGACCCGCGATTTGGAGGCCTTGTCGGCCAAGTTGTCCGAATTCCTGACGTCCGTGGGTGGCTCCTCGACCGGCCCCGCCCTGGACAAAGCCCGGAGGTGGAGGATTCAATGATCAATCGTGGCCACGTGTGTTTCCACCCAGCCAACATGCTTTCAGTTCTATTGCGTGACGGCTCGGGCCGAGGCATGCATCGCCCTTGGCAGTGGCAGGTGCTGCCGCCGGGAACACATCAGGGCATCTCCGCAGACCACCTACTTCTTCCCAAAGATGACCCAGCCCAGCAGCACGCCCACCCCGACCATGACGACAGTGGGGAACCACATCCAATGGATGCCGCCCATGCGGCCATTCCCCATCATGCCACTGCCAATTTGGGAGCCGCTCATGGCCCCGCCTCCGAATAGCAGGATGAGCACGCCCACAACAACCAGACCGATGATCAGGCCGGTTCTGTCCTTGTTGTTCATGAAGCCAATCTCCTTCTATAGATCATTCACGGTTCACGTGAGGCGCGCCACGACGCGTTGCAGCTTGGCCCTGGCTTCCATGGCGACGTCCTTCGCCACGTTGTCCTCCTTGAGGGAACCCAACGTCTCCAGCGGGTCCACGGCCGTGACGATCGATCCGTCAGCCTCCTCGTAGACGGTGACATTGCAGGGCATCAGCAGGCCCGCGTTCAGGTTGGCCGAAAGCGCGCGGTGGGCAAGTGCGGGATTGCAGGCGCCCAGAATCACATAGCGGCGAAAGTCCTCGTTGATCTTCTGCTTCAACGTGGCCTTCACATCGATCTGGGTCAGCACGCCAAAGCCCTCCGCCAGCAGGGCGGCCACGGTTTTCTCAATGGCCTGCTCGTACGGCAGATTCAAACTTGCACGCATGCCGAATTGGGTTGGCATCCTTGGCTCTCCTTTTCACCCCTTGTTTCCTACCTCATCACGCCGCTTTACCCCCTCCGCTGGGGCGCCATGGCACCCTTGTGTGACACGAGTGGGCGTCCCGTCTGACGCCGGGAAAGCCCCCGCTCCGGGGACGACTCGTCCCAAGTCGCATCCTACAGCTTCGCACCACGCAGGCGCAGGGCGTTGGCGATCACCGAAACCGAACTGAGACTCATGGCGGCCGCGGCCATCACCGGGCTGAGCAGCACGCCAAACAACGGATAGAGCACACCCGCGGCGACGGGGATGCCCACCGTGTTGTAGACGAAGGCGAAGAACAGGTTCTGCTTGATGTTCGACATGGTGCGGCGGCTGAGCCGGCGGGCCCGCGCGATGCCCCGCAGGTCGCCCTGGACGAGGGTGACGCCCGCGCTCTCCATCGCCACGTCCGTCCCCGTGCCCATGGCGATGCCGACCTGCGCCTGGGCCAGCGCCGGGGCGTCGTTGACGCCATCGCCGGCCATGGCCACGACGCGCCCTTCCGCCTGCAGGCGCTTGATCACGTCGGCCTTCTGGCCGGGCAGCACATCAGCCAGGATCTCGTCGATGCCCAGGCTTCGCGCGACGGCTTCGGCCGTGGTGCGGTTGTCTCCTGTCAGCATGACGATCCGGACGCCTTCGGCGTGCAGGGTGCGAATGGCCTCGGCGGTCGTGGCCTTGAGCGGATCGGCCACGCCGAGCAGGCCCGCCACCTGGCCGTCGACGGCCACGAACAGGACGGTCCGGCCATCGCGCCGCATCTCGTCCGCGCGGGTCGCCAGCTCGCCGGGCAGGACTCCCAGGCTCGCCATGAAGGACAGGTTGCCCAGCGCGACCTCGCGCTCCTCCACCCGCCCCTTGACCCCCAGGCCGGTGCTGGATGAGAAGTCCCGCACATCGGTCAACACCAGGCCTCGCTCCTCGGCGCCCGCGACGATGGCGGCGGCGAGGGGGTGTTCGCTGGCCCGTTCCAGGCTGGCCGCCTGCCGCAGCAGGGAGCGCTCCTCCCCGCCCTGCGCCACCACGACACTGACGAGTTTGGGCTTTCCCTCCGTCAGCGTGCCCGTCTTGTCGACCACCAGCGTGTCGACCTGGCGCAGCAGCTCGATGGCCTCGGCGCTCCTGAACAGGATGCCCATGCCAGCGCCCTTGCCCGTGGCCACCATGATCGACATGGGCGTGGCCAGGCCCAGAGCGCAGGGACAGGCGATGATGAGCACCGCCACCGCATTGATGAGGGCGTGGGACAGACGCGGCTCGGGTCCCAGAAGGGACCAGGCGATGAAGGTCAGGACGGCGCAGAGGATGACGGCCGGCACGAACCAGGCGGCCACGACATCGACCAGTCGCTGGATCGGCGCACGGCTGCGCTGGGCCTCGGCGACCAGCGCCACGATCCTCGCCAGCAGGGTCTCGGCGCCCACCTTCTCCGCGCGCATGACGAGGCCGCCGCCACCGTTCACGGTCGAACCGATGAGCCGATCGCCCACGCCCTTTTCCACCGGGATCGCCTCGCCGCTGACCATGGACTCGTCCAGCGAGCTGGAGCCTTCCAGGACGACTCCGTCCACCGGCACCTTCTCGCCCGGCCGCACGCGTAGACGCTGTCCGACCTGCACCTGGTCCAGGGCCACATCCCGCTCTGTGCCGTCATCCATGAGCAGCCGCGCGGTCTTGGCCTGCAGGCCGAGCAGCAGCCGTACGGCCTGTCCCGTCCGGCTGCGCGCGCGCAGCTCGATCACCTGGCCCAGCAGGATCAGTGTCACGATGGCGCCGGCGGATTCGAAGTAGACGGCCGCTTCGCCGTGCATGCGGAAGGACGTTGGAAAGAGGCCTGGAAGCAAGGCGGCCACCACGCTGTAGGCAAAAGCTACGCCCACGCCCAGGCCGATCAGCGTGAACATGTTGAGGCTTCTGTTCTTGACGGATTGCACCGCGCGGACATAAAAGGGCCACGCCGCCCATGTGCAGACCGGCGTCGCCAGGGCCAGCTGGAGCAGCGTCTGGGCCCGCAGGGTGAGCATGTGCGAGATCGGCTGGCCGGGAATCAGGTGGCCCATCGCCACGAGGACAAGCGGCGCGGTCAGCGCGGCGGCGAACCACAAGCGCCGGCTCATGTCAAGCAGCTCGGGATTCGCCTGGTCGTCCGTGCCCGTCATGCCCGTCCTTGGTTCCAGCGCCATGCCGCAGGTGGGGCAACTGCCGGGATGGTCCTGCAGCACCTCGGGATGCATGGGGCATGTATAGGCGACCGTCCCCCCCGCCCTTGCCACCTGCTTCACCCGCCCCGCATCAGGCGGATGTGACAGGAAGGTCTGACGGCAGTGCTCGCTGCAGAAGTAGGCGGTCAGTCCATTGCGCTCGGCAATCAGCGCGGTGGCCGTCTCCACCCTCATGCCGCAGATGGGGTCGACGGCCGTGTCGGCTTGGCCGGGTTGGATCATTGGGCTCCCTTCCCGCGCCACCTTCCAGCGGGGGCGCTTCCGCAACATGGAACATGGGTGCGCACGACCTCTTGCCGCACCGCACGAGATCAAGCCCAGCGGGATGGCGGCAGACTCTGTTCAAAGCTGCGTTTCCTGGTCCGCATGGCGTGCGCAAGCACCACCTCCGCGACAAGGCACGGCGTGCACAAATCACGCCATCGCGGCATTTGTTGTCAGTCAAGTACTTGCGCAGGATGTTGTGGTCTGGCGACCATCCTGTCCTTCAAGATGTAGTGGCTGCCCGATCAAAACGATGGAACCAGCGTCATCAGCTGGCAAGGACATGTCCGGAGCGGGGATGTCGGCCGCCTTGTCATGCTGGGTGTACTGGTCGTTGGCAAAGACAAGTCGGGGATCTTGCGCAAAATCAGCCGGCCATCCTCCCGGCCTCGCCCATCGCTTCCAGCAATAGCGCCATGTTGAGATTGCGCCGATCCGTCAGCCAGTCCTCCTCCAGCTCGATGGCCCGTGCGGTGACCAAGCGCAAGCAGCTGGCCCGGATTGGATAGAGATGCGCAGTACAGAGATGCGCAGTACCCGGCTGTCCCGAAGCGTAAGGAGCAAAGGCGCATCCACTGCCCACAACCCAAGCGCCAAGGCACTGTTCCAGGTCCGGGATCATGCGTGACGCATCGAGGATGCGGAACCTTGGGGCAAGCGGCGTGCAGCATGCAAAAAGGAAGAGCCGTGATGGGCGGACGGCGAGCTGCCGTGGTGCGGGTGGAGCGGTGCGGCAGATTCTCCTTGCCCGCCGCGCCCGGGCCGTCAGCTCGTGGGTCTTTCCGGGGCGCAACCCAAGCAAACCCATGACCAATCCCAAGGTCGGGCGGATCCGCCTCCTGGAGCGCGCCGGCCTGATGGGCCCGCATGCACAACCTCAGGCGCAGGCTATCCACCTTCCAGATCGACACGGGCAGGCCGCTGGAGGTTATCAAAAATATCCTGAGACACGAATCGAAGACGACGACGGAGACCTATGCCAGGCTGGCCATGGAGCCCGTGCGGCTGAGCCTGGAAAAGGCCACGGGCGGGATGCTGCGCCATTCGGGACGGTCGCGCCGGGATCAAGCGCGGCGCTTGCCCTTCCGTCATTCATCCGTTTGGGAAGGACAATGAATCGCCCTTTTATCCTTCCATGCTGGGTGTTCGTGCCGCGCGATTGTGGGCGCGAATGTGTTTCGCTCTCCTGGTTCAAAGCGCTTCACAACCAGGAACACGCCATCCATGTGCGCCGCGCCGACCAACACGCTGAGCGCCGAGGAGCGCAAGCTGCACGAGGGTCGGACCCGACGAGGTCGGCCGTTCGCTTCAATGAGCGCGCCCGGATCTTCCTGCTGGCCGCCGAAGATTTGCTGAACAAGGAAATCGCCCGGCGATTTGGCATCGGTCTGGTCAAGGGCATCGCGGGAGGAAACTGCGCCCGGGCAAGCCCTGAACCGTCGACGAAGCGGAGATCGTGCGAGCGACCCCCCAGATCGTGGCACCGCAGGCCACGCACTGAAGCACGCGCGCCATGGCCACCGCGGTCGGCGCAGGCGACTTCGCCGTCCGCCCGCTGGATGCGCCCACTTGAGGAGCCACCGCCATCGTGAAACAGCCTGACTGGCAGACAAACAGCAGGTCCAGCCAACCGGCGCACGTTGTAGCCGAAATATACTTGAAAACTCAACCGGTCAGCCCCTTGCATTGTGAAAGCAAGGAGTCGACCATGGCCTTTCTATTCGATCAACACGGCATGCTGATGGGTGGCAAGCAGCGCGTCCTGGCCCATGTCAGGCGCGTGGCCAAGCCCGGCTATTCCTGCACGATCCTGCCGGACCCGACCATGCCCGCCGCGCCCGGATACAGCAACGATCCGCCGGTGCCCGGCGCCGTCCGCGTCCAGCGCATCGATCCGGAGTGCGTCCCCCTGTTGGGCACCCACGCCTTGTGCCCGGTGGAGACCCTGTTCCGCCTCAACCTGGCGACAACCCTCTTCTTCTGCACCGAGGAGGGATGGAGCAGGCAGATCCGGCGCATCCAGTCTGGGTCTGACCGGGGTGATGCGGCGAATGCCGGCTGAGCACACAAGGATTCGACCCGCCTGTTTGAAAAACTGCCCGCCGGCCCCTTGCCCTGGGTGAACCGGTCGCAGGGGCCGTTTCAGAAGTGAAGGAGAGCAGGCATGTCCATCCGCTACCGCATCGGTGACCACCTCGTCACGGGGCGTACGGGCTACACTCATCACGGCAATCATTTCTGGCATGAGGGTGGCATGGCAGCCGGGACCCTGCTGGTGACGGCAGCCCCAGCGGCCGCCGCGGTGGCGTTGGGCTATGGTGTGTACAAGCTGGCCCGCTGGTTGGTGTGATCATGGGCGGGATGGACGCAGGCGGGGGCGACGTTGCGTGTTTCTCGCTAACTTGCCCCTCGTCACAGGACACAGCGAACGAGAACCATCATGGACATGCATGCGCCGCCGCCAGGAGCGAAGAGTTTTTTCCGTCCCCACAACCTGTGGTGGCTGCCGGATCGGCTCTTCACCTTCGGCATGGCCGAGCGGGAGGCGAAAGCCTATCACCGGCCCGGATACACCATGGGCGTGGCGGGGCCGGCGTTGCGCGCCGTGCCCTTGTCGAGTTATGAACGCGGCGAGCCGCTCAAGGGACGATCGAAGCGCCGCAAGTGGGTGCTCTACCTACCGGAAGGCAGCGTGCCTGGACTGGAGGGGGATTCCCTGCTGCTGGTTCATTGCTGGCAGGAGCTGTCCGCCTGGGAAGCGGCCTGGTCGCACCCGCGCTTCATCGCGCAAGCATCGCCCGACATTGCCAAACAAGTGGTCGATTTGCTGAAGGATTGGATCGATGCCCACTTATCTCCCAGCACATGAGCAGAACCTCCATGCCCTTTGGCTGAGGTGGCGGGCCAAGGGCGACGCAGGGGGGGCGGCGGATCCGGACTACAACGCTTGGCTGCTGGCCCTGCGCCATCAGGTGGTCCGGGGGGTTTGTTCAACTCGCTTGGACGTGCAGTTGGCCCGCTACATCGAGTTCGATTCTCCACCCACCTGGCTTGCCTTGATGGAAAGTGTCCTGCATCGCTTCCAGGGTGAGATCTTCGAGCGGGATTACGTCTCCAAGTGGAGTGCCGTGGAGCGCGAGACTAGCTTGGCGGCCTATCTGCGCCAGTGCCTGCGCAACAGCCTCAAGATCATCCCTGATGAGCAGGGAACTCAGGAGCGATGGAAGACGGCCAACCGACGCATTCGGGAGATCTTGGCCCAACCGACCTACCAGACCATCGAGGAAGCCAGAGATCCATGGAAGGCGCCCAGCGCGTGGTCGTTGCCGGTCGCGAAGTACAACGCGGACCTGGAAAGCCTGGCCCGTCAATTGGACAACGGACTTCTGCCGGAATTGGACGTGGAGCGCGCCAGGCTGAACGGGTTCATCGACACAACCTTCGAATTCACCTTGCAGGCTCACCAATGCCAGCAGTTCATGACCGTGCTGGATTACCAAGGGGCGTTCATGCACATGCCAAGCTCCTTGGATTCGACCTGGCTGCATTCCGGCTCCGAGGATGGATCGTCCCAACCGCAGCCGGGGGATAGATTGATTGGACAACAGCCAACGCTGGATGAATCAGGTGAGGCGGGGGACGGCGTTCGAAATGCCCGGCGAGATGCAGGGGCTAGCGCGGAGGGGGCAGGGGAGCACGAAGAGCTGGACCGGGTCGTGGTCCACTTCCTGCGGCGCATGCGCACCGAGCACCGTCGCTTGCTGTTGCGGGTGGTGCCTGAACTGGAGAATCAACTACTTGGCGAAGATCAGAAGATCGCCCTGACGACCATCATGAAGTCGGTTGCTCCCGAGTTCGGAGTCAGCTGGCGGGCGCTGGATGAGCAATGGAGACGGCATATCCAGCCGGCTTTGAATGACTTGTGCCGAGTGCTCAGTATGCAAGATGACCAGCGCAAGATGTATGAGAGCCTGCTCGCCTGCGCCCGTCGGCAACCCATCGATGTTCCCCGGCACACGTCTCTTGACTGATGAGGATCAACCCGTGACGACCACTTCCCAAACCATCAAACCGGGCGGAATCTGGATCCCCCGGGATGCGGATGGCGCCAACAGCCTGGTGCCCCGCCTGCTGGTGTTGACCGGTCCCGAGGAACTGCCCTGCGGTCTGGAGGCCGTCACCGTGGTGCCGCTGGCGGATGGCAGCGCCCATCAACTGGTGGACAGCGACCTGGTGCTGTGGGCGCCCTTTGTCCCGGTCGACCTGGAACCCGTGCTGCTCCAGTTCAGCAACTTCCAAAGCGTCCTGGCCGGTGACCTGGCCGAACTGGATGGCGAGCTGACCCCGGCGGCCCTGCCACTGCTTGGCGCGTTTTGGAAGGGCGTGCTGGCCCTGGCGGACCGCCCAAAGGCGGAGGACTTCCCGCCGACCCTGGCCTGGGACAGCGGATGGCCCATTCCCCTGGATCCGGCGACGGGCTTGCCCAGCACGCGGGATGTGCGCAACCTGCGCCTGGTGCAGACGAGCCTGCGCATGGCGCCCCTGGCGCGGACACTGGACATGGCCCTGCACGACAAGTTCTTCGGCTTGGTGGAACGAGTACCGGACGATTTGCGACAGTCAAAACAGGCCAAGTTGATCGTCTTGGGCCAGCATCTGGCGGAGCAGGCGGACGAGGCGAGGCGGGCGGCCGGTCCGGAGTTCCTTTCCCCCCAGGAACACCTGGCGGAGATGGAGGCCAGCCGCGATCCCTGGCTCCGGGCCGTGCACGCCGTGCTGTCTGGGGATGATCAAGCCATCAGGCAAACCATTGGTGGGCTGCCCCCTGTCCACTGATCACGTGCACGTTCTGGAAGCCCTGGCCTTGCGCCGGGTGGAACCCAGCCGGCAAGGCCCCCCCCCCGGCGGCCACCCGTGGTTGCCCGCCATCCGCCTGCTCATGGACGGCCGGCCGCAGGAGGCCCGCCGCCGCCTGGAATCGAGCGCACCCCGCCATGCCCTGGAAGCCTACTGGGCCGCCCGCATCCAATCCACCTGCCGCCGGCACCGGGCCGCCGAACACCTGCTCCAAACCGGGCGGGATCTTCTGGCGGCCGCCGCCCAGCCGGGCGAAGGCGACCGTCGGTCCACGTGGTTGTGGCTGTTGAAGCTGGAGCAGGCCCGCCAGCAATCTTTCCGCTATCAGCACAGCGAAGCGATGCATGGCTTGGAAGACCTGTTGGCGGAAGAGGGCTTGCCGACGGCCCTGCGCGCCCAGGTTCTCAGCCTGGTCGCCGACATCCGGGTCAACGATCCGCGTGGCGAACTGGCTTCCTCCACGACGGCGCCCACGGCCGAAGATGCGCTGCGCCTGGCCTTGCGTCTTGGGCGGCGCTTGGCGCCCGGCTTCCGTCTGGAACAGGTCCGCAAGACCTGCGACCTGCTGCAGAGGAATGCACGTTGGGGCGACCTGGCGCGCTGCTTGCCCGGCCCCGCCGCGGAGGCCCGCCTGCCTCTCTTCCACCGGGCTTTCTTCATGCGCTGCCGCCTGCAACTGGCGTGGGATGGAGATCGGCCCGGGTTGCTGCCCATGCCGGAGGAGGAGGCCCTCGCTCTTGCCTTGTCAAACCGACCCTTGCATGCCCCGGGATTGCTTCACGTGGCGGCTATCAAGCGCCTGGCCGTCAGACGGGGATTGCGCAGGCTCGATTGGGAGCGGCGCGGCTTGGACCGCCTGATGCGGAGGCTGCACCAGGTGGACGGCCTGGGCACGGATCAGCTGGACTGGCTGGATTGGCTGGATCGCGGTCTCTATGAACACGCCCGGCCCCTCTATCAGCGCCATGCCGACCTGTGGCTGTCACCCGGTCTGGCTCCACGCCGCCAAGCGCCCGAACAGCGCCTGCACCATGCCCTGACCGAGGCCGAGCACCCCTGCAACCGGCACGTGCTGGACCTGGTGGCCAAGCCCCACCTGCAGGAGCAGCTGCTGGCCATTCTGCTGGGGTCCCAGCCGGAGCGGGAGCTGGATCAGGGGACCGTCCATGTCCAGGAGCCGCCCCGCCTGCCGGAGTACTCCGTCCTCGCGGCGGGATGTCCGGCCTTCGTCCGCCTCATCCAGGGGGAGCGGGAGTGGCACCTGATCCGCACGGCGCCGGGCGGTGGCGCATTGGAGCATCGCACCCTGGCGGCGGACTGGATCAACGATTCATCCCTGTCTTCCCGCGGGCGACTGGGGCAACTCATGTTCGAAGGCTATCCCGCAGGTGAAACCATCCACGTCATCGCAGATGGCCAGGCCGAGGACATCGCCTGGCACGCCCTGCCCCACGGGGACGGGTTGTGGGGCGGGCGCCTCCTGATCCTGGAGTGCCCCAACCTGAACTGGCTCTTCCGCCCGCTTTCATCGAGCGTCGAGCCGCCGTCCCGGCGAACGGGTCCTCCCGCCGATTTCGCGTCAGTGGAAGCCGTCACACGGTTCTTCCGGAAACCCAGCCAGGCGGGTATCTGGCTGCTCTCCGGCCACGGGGAAAGCCATCCGCAGCAGCCCCATCGCTCCATGATCAAGCACAACCAAGCCGATGCGGGCCTGGATGTGGGCGACTTGTTCGCACAGGCCGCCGGTTGCCGCCTGGTCGTGTTGGATTGCTGCCACAGCGGTTCCGTCCAGGATCCTTGCACGGAGAACGACCTGGGTCCGGCCATGGCGGCGCTGCTGGGCGGCGCCCGCATCGTGCTGGCCTATCGCCGCCGCGTGGGCGCCAGTGGCCCGTTGCGAAAGCAGCTGCTTGAAACGCTTTTCTACCGGCTATCGCGGGGTGTCGCACCCAGCGAGGCCGTGCGGCAGACTCTTGACCAGATGTCGTCTCAGGGTCTTGGCGGTACGCCTCTGCACCAGGGCGAGAGCATCCGCCTCTTGGGGGCCCTGACTCCAGAGCCGAGCACGACCGCCCCCTGACCCGAAAGGCCAGGGGGCAAAGGCGGCGCATGCCCGTGGGTGCTGGGCAGGTTGCCGGCCTCAGGCGAAGAGGCCGCCGGCGGTGCCCAGCGCCGGCGCCTCCTGCCCATTGACCCCCGGGAACTCGGCGAGGAGTTCCGCCAAGTCGATGAAGTCGTTGCAGGCGCTGCGCAGGGCGCGGGACATGCTGCCCTCGATGCCCGCCGCCTCCACGCGGATGCCTTTGCGCCGCAGGTGGCGCGCCAGGGGGGCGAAGTCGGCGTCGCCGGTGACGAGGACCACCACGTCGGGGCGCATCTCCGCCGCCAGGGACACGGCGTCCATGGCCATCAGCACATCCACGTTGGCCTTGTAGCCCGGTCCGCGCGCACCGTTGCCGTTGGCCGGCGCCGGCACGCCCTCCCGGGTCACCACCAGGAAGCCGTTGGTCTCCAGCCAGTAGACGAAGCGGTCCTTCTTGTCCTCGACCTCGTTGAAGTCGGGGTGGGTGGGCGGCATGCCCACATAGACGGCCATCTCCAACAGCTGCCGGCCCTCCTCGGCGCAGGCCAGGTAGTCCCTCAACCGCTTCCAGTCCACCCAGCGGTCGAAGCCCCTCACCGTGCAGGTCAGATTGGCCTCGTCCACCAGCACCAACACGCGCTGCGTCTTCATGGGATCCTCCTCTTGTGTGTCGCTCCCTTGCGAACAACCAAGGGGCTGGATCCCGTCCCTTTCAATGGACTGCCACGTCGGTGAGTCTACGGGGTGCGCCATGGGCGTCGCCGGATCAGCGAGGGAGATGTGAACGGCGCGCGGACAGGCCCGGGGCAGGCGGCAACTGGCCATGTTTCCAGCGGGGGAGTGGGGGCGGCAGCGGCCTGTCAGCGGTCCAGGATCTGGACTTCCCCCAGACCCATCACTGTCTGGCGTCCCACACCCAGCCACTCGGCGGCGGCGAGCAGCTCGTCCAGCGCCGTCCCGTCCACGTGGTAGAGGATCCAGCCCGTCATGCCGGAGAGGGGTTTCAACTGCTCGTCGCGATGGGAGTAGCGGTTCAACTCCTGCCAGCGCAGGTCGGAGGCGAGCAGGCGCCCCGCCGGCGGCACGGCGGCGGGCGGCGCCAGGGCGAAGCCCGGCACGAGGTGCCAGCAGAGCAGATAGAGGCGGCGCTGGATGGACTCGATCCAATCCTTCAGCGGCGGGATCTGGCCGGGATCCGTCCAGAGGCGCCCGCCCAGCTTCATCTGCAGGGGAGTGGTCAGCAGGAGGCGCCGCCAGGGAGTCGGCTCCAGGCGGCGCAGGCGTTCCCGCAGCGGCCGGGCCTGCACCCGCTCAGGCAGCTTGTACCCGTCGGTGATGGGCTCCCCCGTGTCCTCGTCCACGACCTGCAGGCGGTGGAAGTGGCCGGCGCCGCGCAAATGGTCTCGCCCCAGGCCGAACTTCTGACCCACTTCGTCGATGGCGCGCAGCAACAGACCGGTGTAGGCGATGCCGTCCCCGAACACGGTCAGCCGGAAATCCAGGCCGTCCCCGGGCCGCACCTGGCCCAGGGCCTCGTCCGGCACCTGCACACGCAGCGGCGGCGAGGCGTTGGACTGCTGATACCAGGGATTGGGCCGGGGACTGCGCCCTTCGAAGAGCCATGGATAGGAACAGGCGGGTTCAAGGGGACAGCCCTCGCAGGTGGGGCGGCCGCGCTGTTCGCAGACCAGGCCCTTGAGCGCGTGACCCAGGGCGCCACGCACGGTGGAGGCCTTGAAGGGCGGCAGCTGTCCCGCCGTGCGGAAGCGCAGGCGCACACGGCAGGAGAAGACGGGCAGGGTGGTCAGATCGCTCCACGTGGCGGAATCGGTGTTGGGCAGGTCGGTTTGTGTCACGGCGTCCTCACGATGGATGGCGCGGGCAGGTGAGCCCTTCGGCCAAGCGAACGTCGAAAAGCGCCCCTGCACTCACAAGCCGCGCGCGCCGCCGCCAGGCCCCCGGCGGGCGGTGCGCCCCTCTTCCATGGACCGCCCCGGCCCCGCGGGCAGCGTCAGCCTGGGCAGGGAGTCCGGCGCCGCCGCGGCCTCGCCGGGGGCGCAGTGCCAGCAGCCCCGGGCCGGCGGCTCCACCTCCATCAGCAGGCTGTCGACGGGGTTGAGCAGGAGGTCACGCCCTTCGGCCAGGCCGCCGTCCAACAGGGCCTGATGCAGCAGGCCAACCCCCCAGGACGCGCACAGGCCGTTCAAGTGATAGACAGCCGGCGCCTTCACCCCGGTCAGGTAGCCTTCCCGCCGCAGGCGCTCGCGCAGGTCTGGACCCGCCTCTTCCCGGGCCGCCTCCTCGGCGCTGACCGCCTCGGCGCAGACCAGGCACCAGCTGCGGTCCCGGGGCAGCAGGGTGACGCGCGCCCACATGCGGGCGCCGCCTTCCCGCACCTGGATGTCCGTGGCCAGGTTGAGCAGGCGGCAGTCCCAGCGCCGCCACAGCTCCAGCGCCCGCAGCCGGGACGAGTGGTTGTCCGTGGCCAGGATCAGCCAATCGCAGGCGGGCAGGCGCTCCTCCCGCATCGCCTCCTCCAGCGCACAGGGCCGCAGGTCCAGCTCTGCGCGGTCCTCCCAGAAAGTCCGGATCA